>UQPV01000035.1 GCA_900543035.1 uncultured Solobacterium sp. | reverse complement strand
AAGATCGATTTCCTCGCCTCGCGGCTCCTCCGCTCAGCGCTCGTTTATATTACCATCCTCTCCCTTTTCCGTCAAGCTGTTTTTTCCTTTTTTTTTTGCTTTTTTCATTTTTGTGTATCTGCGTCTTCCTTCAACAGCCGCAGATACTTCTGATAGAGCGCGTCGATCTCCTCATGCATGAACGGGGATTTCTGCAACGCGATATCGTTGAGCACATCCTCCAGCGCCTGCCGGATGACCGCTTCCAGCTTCCGCCCATAACGCATGGACGCGCTGTGCTGACGGAATTCATCCTCATCCAGGACGATGATCTTCCCATTCGGCAAGATCTTCACATCCAGATCATAGTCGATGTTCTTGATCGCCTCTTCATCCACCAGGCTGGGCGAAGCGATGTTGCAATAATAATGCACCCCGCCCTTGCGGATCATGCAGATGACATTATACCAGCGGTCAGGATAATAGAAGCAGACTGCCGGCTCCCGCGTCACCCACTTGCGGCCATCCGCCTCAGAGACCAGCGTGCGGTCCGTCACTGCCACGATGCGCCGTTCATTGGCTTCGATGACATATCCGGTCGCCCACGTCCGATGCAGAGAACCGTCATGCTTGAAGCTCTGTATATATACACTGTCTTTTTCTTTCAGTTCCATGTCTTCCTCCTGTCCGAACTATTATATCACCTTTCTGTGCCGATGCCATCTGTCCCCGCCTCCTTCTTTCTGTTATACTGAAGGAAGAAAGAAGGGAACGAAATGAACAAAAGCGAATGGTATGCCTCACTGTGCGCGCAGCTTTCTTCGCTGCTTACGGGCAATCAGCGCAAGGTCACCATCCTTGCCAATGCGTCTGCGCTGTTATACGATGCCCTGTCCGATGTGAACTGGGCCGGGTTTTACTTATATGATGAAGAGCAGGATGCGCTTTACCTCGGTCCGTTTCAGGGAAAGCCGGCCTGTGTGCACATCCCCAACGGCAAAGGGGTATGCGGGAGCGCCTTAGCCAGAAGAGCCGTCCTTCGGGTGGACAATGTGCTGGAATTCCCTGGGCACATCGCCTGCGACAGCGCCAGCCGCTCAGAGATCGTCCTCCCGCTCATCAAAAAAGACACCTGTATCGGTGTCCTTGACATTGATTCTGCGCGTCTGCGCCGCTTTGATGAAACAGATGAAGCGGGGCTGAACGCATTTGTCGATGTGCTGATCCGCTTCCTTTAAGGATTCAGCACATGCCTGGCAACCTGAAACGCCTCATGCGCGGAAAACAGCGTGATCCGGCCGCTGCCGAAATAAGAATTGACGATGGTCTTGCGCTCCTCCATCTTCTGGCGCACCTGCACCAGCCCTGACGCATCCATGCGGTAATCGAGGATATCTTTCCAGAACAGCGAAGTGCCTTTCTCGACCGGCAGGCGGCGGATGCAGATCGGCAAACGCCGTGAATGATACTTGGCCAGCGCGTGCATGCAGGACTCTTCAAAGGCCGTGCCCAGCAAGAGCACATAGCCGCTGAGGTCCTTCACATGCCCCAGCGGAGAATCATCGCTCAGGCCGAAATGCAGCGGGTGGCGGCTGCAGATGACCTTGGCATATTTTCCCCAGGCCGCAAAGCTGTACAGCGGATGATTCGACCGCACGACCGCATCATTGCGCAGAAACTGGCAGACGAAGGGATCGGCATGTGCAGGGATGGACAGCTTTTTCTGATACGGCATGCTGTTGCGGCGGATATCCTCCCAGCATTCATAGGGAAAAGGGCATCCTGGGACACACGCCGGGTCAAGCAGCTCCGGCGTGAACGCCGGCACGACGATCGTGCCGTCATATCCGACCACATCCATGAGCGCTTCGATCAGCGCCTGTTCACCGGCCACCACATAGGGCAAACGCCGCGAGGTCACTTCCACGAGCAGCACCATCCCCCGGGACAGACCAAGGCCGCGCAGCTCTTTGACCAGCTCCGCCTTCGTCAGCACCGGATCGTTCATTTTTCGCACATCCACATCATAACGCATATCCATCACCCTTTATATAGATTATTCTATCATATTTTCTGAATGCTTCATCATCAATCCCATCGATTTTCACCAGAAAAGGCAGAGAGCGCCTGACGCTTTCTGCCTTCTGTTTTGCTTTAAGCGAAATGGATCACGCGGACGCGGATGATGCCCTCGCTGCGGCGGATCTCCTCGATCGCCGCCTGATCGATCGTATCGTTCGTCTCCACGATGGTGTAGGCATGATTGCCGCGCGCCTTGTTCGCCATGTTTTCGATATTGATGCCGCACTCACCCAGCTTGGATGCGATCTTCGCCACCATGTTAGGCACATTGCGGTTGATGATGCAGATGCGGTTGCGCGCGCTGGGATTCAGCGCCAGCTCCGGCATGTTGACCGAATTGCGGATATTTCCCCATTCCAGATAATCCCGGATCTCGTTGGCCGCCATGCGTGCGCAGTTGTCCTCGCTCTCCGGCGTGGACGCGCCCAGATGCGGTGTGATGATCACCTGATCCAGCGCGATCAGCTTCGGGCTGGCAAAATCCGTCACATATGCGGCCACCTTGCCTTGTGCGATTGCCGCTGCCAGCGCATCTTCATCGACCAGCGCATCACGCGCAAAGTTGACGATGCGCACATCATCCTTCATCTGCGCAAACGCTTCTTCGTTGAGCATGCCCCGGGTCGAATCCATCAGCGGCAGATGCAGGGTGATATAGTCGCATTCCTCAAAGATCGCCTTCAGCTCGCTGATGTGATGGATACGCGCCTTCAGCGTCCATGCGGCGCGCACGGAGATATACGGATCATAGCCATAGACATCCATGCCCAGCGCAGCCGCGGCATTGGCCACCTGCACGCCGATGGCGCCTAAGCCGATGACGCCGAGCTTCTTGCCGGCGATCTCCGGTCCGGCGAACTGGCTCTTGCCTTTTTCCACCGCCTTGGCGATGCCCTCCGGATCCAGCGTCTTCACCCACTCGATGCCCTTGACGATCTTGCGGGAAGCCAGCAGCAGGCCTGCGATGGTCAGCTCCTTGACCGCATTGGAATTTCCGCCGGGCGTATTGAAGACGACGATGCCCTGTTCGCTGCATCGATCCAGCGGAATGTTGTTCACGCCGGCGCCGGCACGCGCGATGCACTTCAGCTCCGGCTCAAACTCTGCGTCATGCAGAGATGCGCTGCGCACCATGATCGCATCCGCATGGTCCAGGTCTTCTCCCACTTCATAGCGATCGGCCGGAAGGCGCTTCAGCCCTTCCTGGGAGATCTTGTTCATCAGTCTGACTTTCATCTCATTTGCCTCCGTTCTCTGCCTCAAAGCGCTTCATGAAGGCGAGCAGATGTTCCACGCCTTCCAGCGGCATCGCATTGTAGATCGACGCACGGATGCCGCCTACGGCACGGTGTCCCTTCAGATTGCTCATGCCGTCCTCGATGCTCTGCTTCACGAACAGGGCATCCAGTTCCTTGCTCGGCGTCGCAAAGGTGACATTCATCATCGAACGGTCCTCCTTCGCGACCTGTGTCTGATAGAAGCTGCTGGAATCCAGATAGTCATACAGCATCTTCGCTTTCTTCGCGTTGCGCTCCTGCATCGCCTGCAGGCCGCCCTGCTGCTCTACCCATTCCAGGACGAGTCCGAGAATGTAGATCGCATAGGTCGGCGGCGTATTGTACATCGAGCCTTTTTCCGCCATCGGCGCATAATCCAGCATCGTCGGCGTCGCTGCGGACGCATGTCCGATCAGATCCTCGCGGATGATCACGACCGTCAGTCCGGCGCACCCCATGTTCTTCTGCGCGCCGGCGAAGATGACGCCATACTGGCTGACATCGATCGGACGAGAGAGGATATCGCTCGACATATCCGCCACCAGCGTCACGCCATCAGTCTGCGGAACATGGTTCCACTCTGTTCCATATACGGTATTGTTGTTGCAGATATAGACATAGTCCGCATCCGCATCCAGCTTCAGCTCCTCCTGTTTCGGGATCCGGCTGAAGTTTTCCGGCTCCGTGGAAGCAGCGATGTTGACCTCGCCGAACTTCTTTGCCTCCTGAGCCGCCTTCTTCGCAAAATATCCGGTCACGACATAATCTGCCTTGCCCTTCTGCATCAGGTTGAGCGCCACAGACGCGAACTGCGTGCTGGCGCCTCCCTGAAGAAACAGCACCTTGTAATTGTCCGGGATCTGCATCAGAGAACGCAGACGCTTTTCCGTATCTTTAATGATCGTGTCATAGACACTTGATCGATGGCTCATCTCCATAACCGACATTCCGCTGCCTTTGTAATTCAGCATCTGATCCGCCGCGGTCTTCAACACCTGTTCCGGCAGGACCCCAGGCCCAGCTGAGAAATTGAAAATACGCTTTTCCGCCATATCCGGCACCACCCTTTCTTGATCTGTGCATTTTCTGTCAATCCAAAAGAGGATTGTATATAGTATAACACGCTTTCAACTTTTTGGAAAGTTTTTCATGAATTTGTGTAAGTATTTTCACCGCATTGCAGCGTTTACCGTTCTTTCCGCTGGAAAAAGAGGTTGACAATATCGTTAAACGATATTATGATAGAGACAGAAGAAATATCGTTTAACGATATTAAGGAGGTGGATCATGCCGAAAGAACAGCTGAAGACCCTGACCGAACAGATGTATTATGTGCTGCTCGCCCTGAAACGGGAGCGCTGCGGCGTGGACATCACAGAATATGTCCTTTTGCGCACCGACGGCCGGCTGCGTCTTGGACCCGGCACCCTTTACAGCATGTTAAGCAAATTCGAAGATGAACAGCTTATCGAAAAGACCCGGGTGGAAGGACGGCGGCAATGGTATCAGATCACAGAAAAAGGAATGCAGATGGTGCTGCAGGAGATCCAGCGCATGCAGCAGATGATCGATGACGGCATCGACATCATCCATCACGATTAGGAGGTGAACGAGATGAATTACCGTATCGAATTGCTTCCCTGCCCTATGCAGGAAAATGACCGGCTTGCCCGCCATATGATGCAGCGCGCCCAGCAAGGGTGGATGATCTGCCGGATATGGCGAAACCTCATGCTCTACCGCAGATGCGCGCCGCAGGCGATCTGTCTGCGTGCCGATTGTCTGGACCGCACTCACGCCTTTACCCTGACCGACAGCGACACCGCCCTGGATTACGACGCGTTCCTGCGCGGATATGGCTGCCGGCGGATATGCGGTTATGGCTTCCGGCAGATCATCGAAGTGCCGGATGAGGACTTCCTGCTGCGCGATCCCCAGGATCAGCGCCTGCTGGAGTCCGCCTGCGACCAGAAGGAACGCGGCTTTCGACGGATCATCCGCGCCGTGCTGGCCGCGGCCTGCTTCCTCACCGTCCTCATCCAGTACCGTTTCGATTTCTATTCGCCGCTCAATTCCCTGCTCTGGATGATCAGCTGCCTGTTTCTGATCACGCTGATCACCAGCGGCCGCATGATCTGGCGCCTTCGCAGCCTGCGTACGCGAGGGATCGCGCTCTGCATCCTGCGCGCGTTCATCCTGATCTTGTTCGTGCTGTTCGTCTGGCGCAGCAACGCCTGGACCACGGCGGCGCTGGGCACCTTGTCCCTGCTCATCCTCTTCTTTTTGCAGCAGCCGGCGCTGAAGCGGGGATGGTTTACCCGCAATACGCTGCATTACCTTTCCCTGGCCTTGATGCTGGGCATCGGATCGCTGATGCTCATCCGCATCTTCCCGCTTCCCGCTGCCTCCTGGCAAGAGCGTGAAACATATTATATAGAGAACCGGAACATCGATCCTCTTCCTGTGCTCTATGAAAGCCCCTTTAATGACGGCGAGGTGCTCGTCCATCAGCGCATCGAACGCCCATTGGGCAGCGGTACGGAATACAGCTATGCACGCAAGGACACGCAGCAGCTCTTCCACTATGAAGCGTATGAAAACACACAGCACCTCACGCTGCCGGAAGCCTTCTCCAAGGCCGGGCTGGGCGATCTGCATGACAGCAGCTTTGCCGAACAGCTGGACATCGCGCCGAAAGAGGTATGGCTCTTGAAGGAGACCGTCGGCTTCCGCATGGAAGACACGATCTTCCGTACGTATACCCTGGCATTCGCCGATGAAGGAAACATCGTCCTCGTCTCTCTGCCCGGATATGCGTATGATGAACAACAAGCCAAAGCATTCATGGACAGCCTGCAGTGAGCGTCGTCTCCTGCAGGCTTTCTCCTGTTTTTCTCCTGCTTTTTTCCCAGTAAGATTGACAGCGTTTGCAAAATGGCGTATATTTTACTTTAGCAGATAAAAGAGCTGAAGTATCCTTCAGCGTAGGAGGGATCTGATCATGCCGATCACAGATATTTTGGAACGCAACTGCCGACTGTATGGAGACGACATCTGTCTTGTGGAAATCAACCCTGAGGTGCGCGACACCCGCCGCGTCACCTGGAAAGAATATGAGCTGATCGAACCGGCGCCAAGACCATATTACCGCCGGGAGATCACCTGGAACGTATTCAATGAAAAAGCCAACCGCTTTGCCAACCTGCTGCTCAGCCGCGGCGTGGGCAAAGGGGACAAAGTGGCCATCCTGCTGATGAACTGCCTGGAATGGCTGCCGATCTATTTCGGCATCCTGAAGACCGGCGCCATCGCCGTACCGTTCAATTTCCGCTATTCCGCGGAAGAGATCGAATACTGCGTCAACCTGTCTGAGGCCGACGTGCTCATCTTCGGACCGGAATTTGTCGGCCGCATCGAAGAGATCGCCGAGCGCATCAGCGAGAACCGCCTGCTGTTTTATGTGGGCGCTTCCTGCCCCAGCTTCGCGGAAGACTATGTCGCCTGCACCGCAGACTGCTCCAGCCAGTCGCCCGCCATCGCCATCGATGACCATGACGACGCGGCCATCTATTTCTCTTCCGGCACGACCGGCTTTCCCAAAGCGATCCTGCACGATCATGAGAGCCTGATGCATGCCGCCAAAGTAGAGCAGCATCATCATGGGCAGACCAAGGACGATGTCTTCCTGTGCATCCCGCCGCTTTACCACACTGGCGCCAAGATGCACTGGATGGGCTCGCTGCTCACCGGCGGAAAGGCCGTGCTGTTGAAAGGGACAAAGCCGCGCTCGATCCTGAAAGCCGTATCGGAAGAACGCTGCACCATCGTCTGGCTGCTCGTTCCTTGGGCACAGGATATCCTGGATGCCATCGACAGCGGCGAGGTCAGCCTGGAGGAATATCACCTCGATCAGTGGCGGCTCATGCACATCGGCGCGCAGCCGGTGCCCAAGAGCCTGATCCAGCGCTGGAAGAAGCTCTTCCCGCATCATGAATATGACACCAATTACGGCCTCAGCGAATCCATCGGTCCAGGCTGTGTCCACCTGGGCGTGGAGAACATCCGCAAGGTCGGCGCCATCGGCATCCCCGGCTACGGCTGGGAAGTCAAGATCGTGGATGAGCGAGGCGATGCGGTCGCCCTGGGCGAGGTCGGCGAACTGTGCGTCAAAGGCCCCGGCGTCATGACCTGCTATTATCGTGACCCGAAAGCCACGGCCGAGGTGCTCAAGGACGGCTGGCTGTATACCGGAGACATGGCCAAGCAGGATGACGAAGGGTTCATCTACCTGGTCGACCGCAAGAAAGACGTCATCATCTCTGGCGGAGAGAACATCTATCCGGTGCAGATCGAAGATTTCCTGCATGGACATGAGGCTGTCAAGGATGTCGCCGTCATCGGACTGCCGGACCGCCGTCTGGGCGAGATCTCCGCGGCCATCATCGAGTGCAAGCCTGGCTTCAGCTGCAGCGAAGAAGAGATCAATGATTATTGCCGTCAGCTGCCGCGTTACAAACGCCCGCACAAGATCATCTTTGCGGATGTGCCGCGCAATGCGACCGGAAAGATCGAAAAGCCAAAGCTCAGGCACATCTACCGCAGCGAAAACCTGGTCGCCGCACAGACCGAAGCCGATCAGTGATCGCGCTCTGCATGAAGCCTGCGAAGCTGAGACACACGCCGTCTCAGCTTTTTTGCATGCCTTCCACCAGCGCATAAATAAAAAAGCAGAGATCGGCGGATGACAGCTCTCTGCGACAGACAGAAAAAAGAACCAGGCGGTCATCCTGGTTCATCGATCACGCAATACGTTGTCCCTGATCATCCGGCACGATATCCTCTGCCATCATCGATCGTCTCCCAGCGTCATGCACTGCGGGGTCTGCACCTTCTTCTCATAACAGGAGAAGGCTTCTTCCACCGCCGCTTCATCCTTCACTTTGCCAAACAGGCTGACCAGCGGGACGATGAGGAACCCTGCCAGCATGACGAAGGCACCGCAGTTGATCGGCGACTGCAGAAAAGCGGGAAACAGCTGAGGTGCGCACATGTTGAGGACCATGGTGCCGCAGCCAAAGAGGAAACAGGCTGCGCATGCGGCCGGGCTCGTGCGTTTCCAATATAAGCCATACAGGAACGGCGCCAGGAAAGCGCCGGCCAGCGCGCCCCAGCTGATGCCCATCAGCTGCGCGATGAACGTGATGTTTCCTTTATATTGGATGATGGCGATCAAGGCCGAGATGAAGATGAACACGACGATCAGCACGCGGATGCTGCGCAGCTGCTTTTTCTCGCTCATGTCCTTCACGATATTGTCCTTGAGGAAATCGATCGTCAGCGTGGAACTGGAAGCCATGACCAGAGAAGAGAGCGTAGACATGCTCGCGGAGAGCACCAGGATGACGGCCAGCGCGATCACCACATCTGACAGTCCGGAAAGCATCGTCGGGATGATGGCGTCATACCCATCTGCGGCGATATTGACCTGATCCGCAAACAGACGGCCGAACCCGCCCAGAAAATAACAGCCGCCGGAGACGACCATGGCGAACACCGTGGAGATGATCATGCCCTTCTTGACCGCGGATTCACTTTTGATTGCATAAAACTTCTGGACCATCTGCGGCAGTCCCCAGGTGCCCAGCGATGTCAGGATCACGACGCCGAGCAGTCCGAGCGGATCCGGTCCGAACAATGAGGTGAATGCGCCCGGCGATGCGCTGACAGCCGGATCGCTCACATTGGCCAACGCGTTCATCGCTGAGGTGAAGCCGCCCTGCGTATTGAGCACCGCAGCGATGATGACGATGATGCCGATGAGCATGATGATCCCCTGGATGAAGTCATTGATGGCCGTCGCCATATATCCGCCGGCGATGACATAGATGCCGGTGAACAAGGCCATGAGGATGATGCAGACCGTATAATCGACCGAGAATGCCATCGCGAACAGCCTGGACAGCCCGTTATACAGCGAAGCCGTGTACGGGATCAGAAAGATGAAGATGATGAGCGACGCGCCGATCTTCAGCGCCTTGCTGCCAAAGCGCCTGCCGAAGAACTCCGGCATGGTCGCCGCGTTGAGATGCTGCGTCATGATGCGGGTCCTGCGTCCCAGCACCGCCCAGGCGAGCAGCGAGCCGATCAGCGCATTGCCCACGCCGATCCAGGTCGTCGCCACGCCGTATTTCCAGCCGAACTGCCCGGCATAGCCCACGAAGATGACGGCGGAAAAATAAGAGGTGCCATAGGCAAACGCCGTAAGCCACGGGCCGACGCTGCGCCCGCCCAAAACGAACCCCTTCACATCTGTCGCATGTCTGCGGCAATAGATGCCGATCCCGACCATGACGGCAAAGAACACCACCAGCATTGCAATCTTGATACCCATACGTTTCGTAACCCCTTTCATTTACGTTGGTTTTAATTTAACACACAAAAGCGTTAAAGTCAACGCTTTATTACATAAAATCGATAAAGTGCATGGCGTTAAAAAAGGAACCTGCGACAGCCGCAGATTCCCTTTGTCCTACAATGTATTCAGTTCCTGTTCGCTCAGCGATCTTACGCCTTCTTTTTCCAGCAGCGCCTCTGCTGCTTCATCCTCCTTCACCTTCAGGATCAGGCAGGCGTTGTCCGCCTGGCGCGTGATGAACGCATAGGCATATTCCACCGGGATGCCTGCCTGCGCCAGCAGATCGACGACCGCAGCCATGCTTCCGGGACGATCCTCCATCAACACGGCCAGCACCGAGGATTCGCGGAAGATGATCTGATTGTCCTTCAGCACTTGCTCTGCCTTTTCCGGCTCCTCGACGATGATGCGCAGGATGCCGAAATCCTGCGTTTCCGCGACGGAAAGCGCGCGCATGTTGATCTGGTGCTGCGCAAGCAGCGTGGTGATCTCGGCCAATGGGCCGACCTTGTTCTCCATGAATACCGATATCTGTCTTACAGCCATATCCGGCACCTCCTAGTACAGTTTGCGGCGGTCGATGACACGCACGGCCTTGCCTTCGCTGCGCGTGATCGACTTTGGTTCCACCAGATGCACATTGGCCTGGATGCCCAGCATCGATTTCAGCGCGCCCTTCAGCGCCTTCTCCTGCTGAGAGAGCGTGCCTACCGAGTCAGCGAACATCTCCGGGGTCATCTCCACGTTCACATCCAGCGTATCGCTGTTGTTCACCCGGTCGACGATGATCTGATAATTCGAAGTCAGTCCTTGATTGAGCAGCACGGTCTCGATCTGTGACGGGAACACATTGACGCCGCGGATGATCATCATGTCATCGCTCCTGCCCATCGGCTTGCTCATCTTCACGAAGGTGCGGCCGCAGGAGCACTGTTCACGCGAGAGCACGCAGATATCCCTGGTGCGGTAACGCAGCAGCGGGAACGCCTCCTTGGTGATGCTGGTGAACACCAGTTCGCCCTTTGACCCTTCCGGCAGCACCTCGCCTGTGGCCGGATCGATGATCTCGGCGATGAAATGATCCTCGTTGATGTGCATGCCGCTTTGATCCTCGCACTCGAAAGCGACGCCCGGGCCGCTGATCTCCGTCAGCCCGTAAATGTCATAAGCGCGGATGCCGAGCTTCTTCTCGATGTCCCGGCGCATTTCCTCCGTCCATGCCTCTGCGCCGAAGATGCCGGCCTTCAGCTTGATCTGATCCCGCAGGCCGCGCTCGCAGATCGTCTCAGCCAGATAGGCCGCATAAGACGGCGTGCAGCACAGGATGGTCGATCCCAGATCGCACATGAACTGGATCTGCCGGTCCGTATTGCCGCTGGACATCGGCAGGGTCAGCGAGCCCAGCTTATGCGATCCTCCGTTGAGCCCCGGACCGCCGGTGAACAATCCGTATCCATAAGAGACATGGACGACATCCTCTTTCGTTCCGCCCGCGGCGACGATGGCGCGGGCACAGCATTCCTCCCACAGATCAAGGTCATGCTGCGTATAAAAGGCGACGACACGCCTGCCGGTCGTCCCGCTGGTCGACTGGATGCGCACACACTCAGACAGCGGCTTGGCGAGCAGGCCGTAAGGATAAGCCTGCCGCAGATCCTCCTTGGTCAGAAACGGCAGCTTGTGCAGATCCTCGACCCCATGGATATCCTGAGGGCTGACCCCCTGCTCATCCATCTTCTTGCGATAATATTCCACATGATCATAGACATGCTGCACCTGTTTCACGAGCCGTTCGCTCTGCAGCGCCTTGATCTGTTCTGCCGGCATCGTCTCGTTTTCCGGCTGAAAATAATGATTGTGATTTTGATTCTCCATATTTGCTCTGATCGGCGCGTCATGCCTGCGCCGCATCCTGCTCCTCTCTGCCCAACGCGAATGCCTTTCTGTTCAATTCGATGAATTTCGACGGAACGCTTTCCTCCAGCGCCTGATACCAGGCGTCCAGCGGGAAGTCAAAGTAGCGGGACACCCGTCCCATCAGCACGATGTTCACGGCCTTGGCAGAACCAGCCTGCTCTGCCAGCTGCAGGGCGTCCACACCATCCACATCGGCACCCGCCGCGCGCATCTTAGCGATGAGATCCTGCGGATAGTCCATCGCACCGGTGATGACCGGCATCGGATCGATCATCTGTGTGGAGACGACGACCTTGCCGCCTTCCTTCAGATAGGGCAGCCATCTGGCTGCTTCCAGCTGCTCGAACGAGATGATCATGTCTGCCTCTCCCTGCTCGATGATCGGAGAATACACATGTTCTCCATAACGCACATAAGTGACCACGCTGCCGCCGCGCTGGCTCATGCCATGCACCTCTGATACCTTGACGTCATAGCCCTGTGCCAGCAGCAGCTTGCCCAGCATCTTGCTGGCCAGCAGCGATCCCTGTCCGCCGACACCGACGATCATGATGTTCTTTGTCATATTAGCACGCCCCCTCTGTATGTTCAAATGCATCTACCGGACAGAGCTGTTCGCAGACGCCGCAGCCTACGCACAGCGTGTTGTCCACGACGGCCTTCTTGTCCTTGATGCTGATGGCCGGACAGCCCAGCCCCATGCAGGAACGGCAGCCCACGCACTTGTTCGGATCGACCTTCACCGGCGGCTTCGTCTTCACATACTTGAGCAGCACGCACGGCCTGCGGCTGATGATGACAGACGCCTCCGGCGCAGCCAGCTCTTCCTTCAGCACACGGTCGCATGCGGCCAGATCATAAGGATCGACCACGCGCACGCGGTTGATGCCCATCGCCCGGCACAGCGATTCCAGATCGATCTTTCCGGCCGGATCGCCCTTGATGTTGTATCCGGTGGTCGGATTCTGCTGGTGCCCGGTCATGCCGGTGATGGAGTTATCCAGGATGATCACCGTGGAATTGCTCTGGTTATACGCGATATTGGCCAGTCCGGTCATGCCGGAATGCATGAAGGTGGAGTCGCCGATGATCGCTACGGCCGCGCCTGCGTTTTCCTCATTGAGCGCCTTGTTGTAGCCATGCAGCGCTGTGATGCTGGCGCCCATGCACGCCGTCACATCGATCGCGCTCAGCGGCGCCGCCGCGCCCAGCGTATAACAGCCGATGTCTCCCATGACCGTCACCTTGTTCTTGTGCAGCGTATAGAACATGCCGCGGTGCGGGCAGCCTGCGCACATGACCGGAGGACGCACCGGGATGGCATCGTCGATCTTCTTTCCTTCCGGCACCGAAACGCCGAGCTTCTGCGCGATGAGCCGCTGTGAATACTCGCCTTCCAGCGGCAGGATATCCTTGCCGCTCACCTCCAGGCCAAGCTGTCGGCAATGCTCTTCGATCACGGCGTCGAGCTCCTCGATCACGACCAGCCGATCCACCTTTGACGCAAAGTCAAGGATCAGCTGCTCAGGCAGCGGATAGATCATGCCCAGCTTCAGGATGCTCGCCTGATCGCCGAACACTTCCTTCGCATACTGATAAGAAGTCGAGGACGTGATGATGCCCAGCTTCGTATCGCCCATCTCCACCCGGTTGACCGGCGCGCTTTCCGCATATGCGATCAGATCGCGGGTACGCTGTTCCACGATCGGATGACGGCGGATCGCATTGCCCGGCATCATGACATTTTTCGCCACATCCTTTTCATATGGCTTCAGCTGCGGCAGCACACGTTCTCCCGTATCCACGATGCTCTGCGAATGAGAGACCCTCGTGCACATCTTCAACAGCACCGGCGTATCGAAACGCTCGGAGATCTCATAAGCCAGCTTGGCAAATTCCAGCGCTTCTGCGGAATCGGAAGGCTCCAGCATCGGCACCTTCGCCGCCTTGGCATAATGGCGGCTGTCCTGTTCATTCTGTGAAGAATGCATTCCCGGATCATCCGCCACGCCGATGATCAGACCGGCATTGACGCCCGTGTACGCGATCGTGAACAGCGGATCGGCAGCCACATTGAGCCCCACATGCTTCATTCCGCAGAAGCTGCGTCTGCCTGCCAGGCAGGCGCCGAAAGCGACTTCGAGCGCGACCTTTTCATTCGGCGCCCATTCGCAGTAGATCTCATCATATTTTGCCGCTTCTTCCGTGATCTCGGTGCTCGGCGTACCGGGATAACTGGAAACGACCGCGCAGCCGGCTTCATAAAGTCCGCGTGCCACAGCCGCATTTCCTAACATCAGTTGTTTCATTTCTCTTCAGCCCTTTCCTCCATACATTCAAAAACCTCTCGCAAGGCATTCTTTCCATAGTTAAGTACTCTGTTCACCCTGCTGATGGTGGCGCTGCTGGCATGTGTCTGCTCACAGATCTCTGTGTATACCTTGCCCTCATGCAGCATCTTGGCGACCATGAACCGTTGTTCCATCGCGTTCAATTCCGTGATGGAGCACAGATCGCTGAAGAACCGTTCGCACTGATCCAGGTCCTTCAATCTCAAAATGCACTCATACATCTCCTTGTTCTTGTTGCTTTCCTGCGTTTTTGCCATGCCATACCCCTTTCCAGCAAACCTTTACTATGCCTACTATTTTAACACACTAAAGCCGTGAATTAAACAGTGATTTGTTTACCGCTTTCATTTCTCGTGATATACTGGAATCAGACTGGAGGAATCGATATGGCAGTAAACAGCGATCCGATCATGACCTGGAGCTTCATCCGCAAATGTGAGCCTTCCGACGCCATCCTGGACGTCCTCGTCCCCGGCGAACGCGTGCTGCAGTGCTATGCGACCGTACGCGACAAGGCCGCGCTCACCGACAAGCGGATCATCTTCACCGATGTCCAGGGGATCACCGGCAAGAAAAAAGAGGTCTATTCCATCCCCTATCGCTCCATCGACATGTGGTCATCGGAGAATACCGGGCATTTTGATCTGGATGCCGAACTGGACCTGTGGACAAAGGCAGGTCATTTCACGCTGAAGGTCGCCGCCAAGTGTGACATCCGCGAATTTGACCAGATCCTGGGCAGCGCGATCCTGAATCAGTGAGTCCCTATGCCGTAAAAGAGCCCTCTTGCGGGGCTCTTTTGCATCTGCAGAAAAAAAGCCGGTCTTCACCGGTCCTCATCGTACGTTCATGAACGCCACAGACAGCAGGATGAGCAGCATGCCCAGCGCCGTCCGCTTCGTGATCCGCTCATGCCAGATGCCCATGCCCAGCAATGTGATCACGATCACCGTGAGCACGCTGTACATCGGATAGACGATGATCGCATCCAGCGTCTGCAGGGAATACAGCAGAAAACGCGAGGAAAAATAATTAGGGATCCCGAGCAAGACGCCGGCCAGCGCTTCCCTTTTCCCGATCCGCCCATTGCCCGTCAGCAGCATGAATAAGCTCAGCAGCATGGCGCAGACGAATGCGATCATCAGAAACTGCCCGCTATACACCGGGCTGCCGGCCGTCTCATACACCTTGTTCATCGCATCGCAGGTGCCGTTCGCCGCCAACAGCAGGATCAGGCTCCAGCCGATGCCCTTCTCCCCTTTGCGGGAATTGAGAAAGATGATCGAGACGATGGCCAGCGCGATGCCGAGCAGCTGGATCATCGCAGGCCGCTCATCAAACAGGACGATGGAAAACAGGATCGGCACGATCACGCCCAAACGGGTGTACAGCGAGGAGACGATCACGCCATGGCGATGGATATTGTATTGCAGGAGGATCAATCCTGCGACCAGCAGCACGCCCATGAGCGCGCCGCAGGCAAAGCTGGGCGCATCAAAGCCGATCGCAGAACAGCACAACAGCGCGAACAAACTGCAGACCATATAATTGACCGCGAGCATCCCGGTCTTATCTTGCACATATCCCTCGCTCCAGCGCATCACCATAGAGACACAGGCGCTGCAGCCGATCGCTGCCAACAGATCGATCACAATCTCTCTCCTCACTTCTTATCCTCATGATAACGAAGAGAAGCGATAAATTCAAGGCATTTCCGCTGATCCGGATAAATAAGCAAAACGCATTTACGCCGCGCATCATCAGCGCGGGGAAATGGAGGCAATGATGAAAAGAAATCTGACCATCTTCATGTCCTGCACCGGCATCATCCTGCTGCTGGCCGGCGCACGCTGGGACCTCGCCATCAGCGATGCGCTCTATGCCCCAGACCATCTGTTCGCCATCCTCTTGCAGGATGGCTGGCCGCTGATCATGAAGCTGATGCTGGCCCTGTGCTTCGCGCTGATCGCTGACAGACGTCCTGCCGCTTATATCGGATGGGGAGGTGCAACGCTCCTCTTTGCACAGGAAGCATCACGCATCTTTCCCCGGCCTTCTGCCAGCGTGACAGTTCTGCTGGCGATGGCGTGTGCGCTGTTCCTCTGCCTGTTCCTTCGCCGCCGGCTTTCCCCGGCCCAGAAGGCGCGCATCCGTCCTTTCCTCATCGCTTACCTTCAGCTCTTGTTCACCGTGCTGATCATCACCGGCGTGCTGAAGCTCCTGTGGGGAAGGATCCGTTATCGCCAGATGGAGGATGCGGCGCAGTTCTGTGTCTGGTACCGTCCCTGTGCGCAGGCTGGCACCTCTTTCCCCAGCGGACACACCAGCACCCTGGCCTGCACGCTGCTCTTCCTGTTCTCCATGCTGCTGCCCCGCTTTTACCCACAGCGCCATCTGCTCGCCTGCTGCATATGCGCAGGCATCTTCCTCATGATGTTCTCCCGGATCATGATGGGCGCGCATTTTCTCAGCGACACCGCCGCCGGCATGCTGATCGCGCTGGTCTGCTGGAAGTGCTGTGACCGCCAATGGGAACGCCGCTTCGGCAGCAAGCGCACGGCAAAACCTTAACCTCGTTGCGATGGCTCTCGTTCAAGATCAGTACATCTATCGTTTTTCCCTAATATATGAAAAAAGGCCTTTTTTCAAAGACCTACATGAACTAATGGAGCAAATGAGGGGAATCGAACCCCCGTATCAGCCTTGGCAAGGCTGTGTTCTACCATTGAACTACATTTGCATCTGACAGGAGATATATTACCATATCTTTTTGCTTTTGGCAAGCACTTTTTCATCTTTTTTTAAGATGGCGGTCCAGATGGGACTCGAACCCACGATCTCCTCCGTGACAGGGAGGCATGTTAACCACTACACCACTGGACCATCGACTGCACTGAATAAAAATGGCGGAGTAGGAGAGATTTGAACTCTCGCGCCGGTTTCCCGACCTACACCCTTAGCAGGGGCGCCTCTTCAGCCACTTGAGTACTACTCCATCGACTGTTTCTGCCAAGTTTGCCTTAGCGCTCATATATAATAGCATGGTCTTTTTCATTTGACAATAGGTTTTCTACAATTTTTATCACAAATCACTGGACATCCCTCTCCCCTTTGCCAGCGCAAGAAAAAAGCAGAGCATCATGCCCTGCCTATACATGAAGACTGACGCGAATCGCTTCCCCTACCCGTTCCAGCGTCTGTTCATCCAGCCTGCAGATCCACTGCAGCAGCCTGCTCTTGTCGATCGTCCGCAGCTGTTCACACAGGATCATCGACACATGAGAGAGCTGCGTCGCGCTGAAGATGACATGCGTGGGAATCGGCGGCTTGCTCATCTGCTTGGAGACCGGCGCCACGATCACCGTTTTCGAATACCGGTTGCCTTTGTCATTCTGTACGATGACCACCGGCCGCGTGCCGCCTTGTTCGCTCCCGACCACCGGCGAAAGGTTCGCATAGAAGACATCTCCTCGTCTCACCATCACTTCATCACGACCACCTGCATGCTTTGCAGCACGGCGCTCATCTCTTCCTCGCTGAGGTCGTCGCTGTAAATGGTATAGCGCACCGAATTGATGACGCTGGTCATGTGATTGCCGTCATAGCGTCCCACCATGTTCAGCCCATCGACCAAAGAGCCGCTCATGATGATGGTCTGCGTCGTCTCCTCGCTTTCCGCGACCTCCTCCACGATGGTGAAGTTCTTCTCTCCGGTGTATTCCAGCACATACTGGACCTTTCCGTCATTTTCCACCACAGAGCTGTTGCTCAGCACTGCGCCGAAGGTCTCCATCGGCATCAGCGGCAGATCCTCATCGGTGATCGGCTCAGCTGCCGTCTCCTTCTCCAGCTGCTGCGGCACCTGGAAATCCTCTGCCGTGAGCCCTGGTTCATAATCGACCTTGGAGAAGAGCATCTTCATCTGCAGCACATGATCATCATCAAAGATCTGCACGCTCTTGATCTTCAGATCATCAGAGAAGACCATCTCCTGCTGTGTGAAATTGCGGTTATTGGGATAGTTGACCCCGGCGCTGATCTGATAGCCTTCCTCTGTCTGTTCGATCTGGGCGCTCTCATCCGCCGCGATCTCCCGCATGGACTGTAACAGATAAGGCTTCAGCGAATTGGATGGCCAGTTTCCCTGGAACTTGAAGATCTGATTGAGGGTAGGCGTGACCACGAACACCCCTTCCGCATTGCGGATGATCTCCTGTTCCTGATTCATCCCGCTGTCCTTCATCGCGACCCTGAAATAATCCTGATCGTCTTGCTTCAGGTATTTTACGCTCACATCATAGGACTTGGTGTCTTCTCCCTCAGCGACCTCCATCACCCCTTCCAGAAGATAGCTGTTCAAGCTGCCAAGCGTCTGTTGAAGCCTGTCTTCAAAGGGCTTTTCCCTCAGGAACAGAAACAGAAACGCGATGACCACAACAGCCGCGGCGGCAATAATCATGATTTTCTTTTTCATTTCCGTCTTCCTTTCTTCACCCTAATGTATGTGAAACCATCCGGATTCATTCATAACAAGCCTCAACTTTCATAAGATGATAACGGGTGAATCTGATGAAGAAGATCAAGATGGCTGCCCTGATCCTGCTGGTGCTCGTCACGCTCGACCATGCCTGCTTCATCCTGTTTGGGTTTCCTTCTCTTTACCACTATGCGACGCTGCATCCCGCCGTTGAGAAATGGTATGCGCTGGGGTGTGCGCTGTGTGCTTTCCTGTCGCTGTTCTGGCTGACGGAAGACGATTAAAAAAGCTGCCGCGGCAGCTTTTTTCACTATTTGACTGTAAATCCGATCTCATCGATCACGGCGCGTGCCTTCATCACATCATCTTGGGTCCCATCCACGATGACTGCCTTGCGCGGCAGATCCACCGTATAGCGGATCCCGGTGTCTGAAAGGGCGTGATCGATCTTAGCAGCGCAGTGCTCGCACTGCATGTCATCGACCAAAATGATCGTCTGCATTGCTCATCACCTCGTCCTTATTATACCACGCCCGCGTCGCATTTTCCACGTTCATGCGATCAGCGTGCCTGCCGTATCAGAAAATGTCCCCCGCAGATGGATGCGGATATGATGCGCCTGCGCATAGCGGACACAGCGCGCATGGAGCACCCGGCTGTGCAGCTTGAGCATCTCCTCATAGCTGAGACGCTCATGGCGGCAGGCAGATGGATCGACCCTGGGATCCATGCTGTAGACCGCATCTACATCGGTGTAGATGTCCGCCTCTTCCAGCCCGAGCATATGCGCGAACAGCACGGCGCTGAAGTCGCTTCCTCCCCTGCCCAGCGTCGTCACCTCTCCGCGGACGCTGGCGGCGATGAAGCCGCAGGCGACGACGACCTCATGCTCGTCCAGCGCGGCCCGCACGCCCTGCGCACGCAAGGCGCGGACATGCGCATAATCATAATCGTCGTCCGTCACGATCCCGCTTTGATGAAGCGGCAGCGCATAGGCGTCGATCCCTGCCTCTCGCAGCTCACCGCTCACCCGCAGCGAAGAGAGCTGCTCGCCGATCGACAGCAGCCGGGCCCGCTCCTGCGCAGAAAGCAGAGGGGAACCGATCTGCAGCAGCGTATCGGTCGCGTAAGGATCCGGACTGCGTCCCATCGCCGAAACGACCACGAGCACCCTGCTCGTTTCCAGCTCGCGCCGCACATGGCGGTATGCCGCCTGCCGTGCCTGTCTGTCGCTGAGCGAAGTTCCTCCAAACTTCATCACTTTCACATTCATACAGCCACCCCGCATTCCTTACAGGATATGCGAAACAGGTACGCGGGGCTAGGCTTTTTGGGGATAACGGCGCAGCGCCCGCTGAGAAAGCCGCGCATAGACCGGGATCATATGCGCTTCGCTGACCAGCTCGCTCACCGCCTCGCGATCGACCCACATGGCGCCCTTGACCTCGCGCTCACAGTGATGCAGCGCTTCATGCTCATCCGCAAAGCAGAGATAGGTGAAATTGAGATGAAGGTGGGCGCTGAGCTGACGGCCGTCCTTCATATGCCTGGGCACCGGAAGCACATCGACACCCAGCAACCGCTCATCGATCTTCAGCCGGCGCAGGCCGCTTTCTTCCTTTCCCTCACGCAGAGCGGTGAAGCAGGGGTCCTCTTCCCCATCGCAGTGCCCGCCGCACCATCCCCACGAATCATAGATCCGGTGATAGACCAGCAGCACCTTCTTCATGTCCCGGCTCATGATCCAGGGAGAAGCGCATAAATGCACGATGGGATTGCTGCGGCTGGCGATGTCATCAAAAGCACGGACCGCGCGCAGGGCGCTCTCGACATCAGCGGCCTCCTGCGCATCCCATGGCGTAAACGCCTGCAGCAGCTTCACGATCTTCTCATTTCTCATAGATATGCCCCATTTCTTTCATGCAGCGAAGGGCTGCCTGATAAAAAGGCCGAAAGGCAGTCGGCAGCGCATAGCGGCGATCGATCTCCTGCGGGCTGTGATACGACGCATCAGCCGTCTTCGTCTCGATCAGGAACGCATCCATATGCCATTCCACATGGGTGAACACATGGACATGATGGCCGAGCGCGACGACCCGTTCATCCGGATGGGCCTGCTTCACCGCCTCTTCGCTCAGCCGCTCCTCCGTCATCTCAAAGCCATACAGATCGCTCAGCAGTCCCTTGCTCGGCCGGCGGATCAGCCGCAGACGCTGCTGGCACGCATAGATCAGCACCGTATGCTCTTCGATGCGCCGCGGTTTCTTGGCCGTACGCACTGGAAGCTGCGTCTGCATGCCGCATGCAAACGCCGCACACTCTGTCTGCACCGGGCACTGCGCACAGCGCGGCTCCCCTTTCGGCAGACAGACCATCGCCCCCAGATCCATCAGCGCCTGATTGAACGCGCTGATCTGCGCAGCATCAGGAAGATATGTCGTCATGCTCTGCTCGATCTTCTTTTTGGCCGATGCGGCGCTGATGTCCTCTTCGCTGCAGAGGATCCGCGAAAAGACACGCAGCACATTGCCATCCACCGCGCATACCCGCTCATTGCAGGCGATGGAGGCGATCGCACCGGCCGTATACGGACCGATGCCCGGCAGCTCCAGCAGCGCATCTCTGGTATGCGGAAGCTCTCCGTCATGGCGCTCCACACAGACTTGCGCGCATTTCTTCATGTTCCGCACACGGCTGTAATAGCCCAGGCCTTCCCACATCTTATGTAACAGATCATCATCGGCCTCAGCCAGATCGCGCAGCGAAGGAAAGGTGGTGATGAACCGCTCAAAATAAGGGATCACCGCTTCCACCCTCGTCTGCTGCAGCATGATCTCGCTCACCCATGTCCGATACGGGGCGATGTGCTCCCGCCATGGCAGGCGCCGCCCTTCCTGCGCATACCATCGCAGCAGATGGCTGCGGAATCGTTCCTGCTTTTCTTCTTCACGCATCATATCTTCCTCTCTTCCGTTTCCCATTATAGGGAATTCACGGCGGAAAGGCAAATGAAGCGAAGGCGGGGATGGCCCCGCCTATTTCTTCGTCCCGCGCAGATCAGCCTGCTGCAGCACATTCGTGTCATAGCTGCTCAGCCGCCTCCTCCTCTCCCGGTATGCCTCTAATCCATCCCGGATGATCAGATCGAGCAGCTGCGGGAATTCCACCCCTTCCCATGCCCACAGATAGCAAGACAAGGAACCGGGGATGGTGTTGATCTCATTCACATACAGCTGTTCCTGCTGCGGATCATAGAGGAAATCGACACGGGCCACGCCGCGCACGCCCAGCATCTTGCCAAAGCGCATGGTCAGCTGCTGGACCTGATGCACGAGCGGCTCCTCCTTCAGCCAGACCCGCTTCGTGCTGATGATGCCCTTGCCATCACCGCCCATATATTTGTCCTCATAATCGAGGATGTCCTTGCCGCGAGTGACTTCCTCTACGGCGCTGACCCGATAACCATAAGGCGTATGCAAGATGGCGCAGTTGAACTCGCGCATGTCTTGCACGCAGGTCTCCGCGATCGCTTCATCCCCATAGGCGAAGATGTGCGGGAGCGCCTGCAGGCAAGCGTCCAGATCTTCGCATTTCTCGATGCCGATGCTGGAGCCCAGCAAGGAAGGCTTGAGGATCACTGGCATGCGCAGCGCTGACAGCGTCCTGCGCCATCCCCCGCTTCCCTCCTGCTTTTTCACCACGGCATACGGGCAGATCGGCAGCCCCGCCTGCTGCAGCAATCGTTTCTGCATCGCCTTGTCCTGGCCGATCGCGCCGCACAGCACATCGCTTTCACAGAAGGGCAGATGCAGCATGCGGCAGAAGCCGGCAGCACTGCCATCCTCGCCGTTGACGCCATGCAGGATCGGAAAGACGATATCAAAGGGAATGGCCCGGGAAAAGCGCCGGGCCTCATCCCGGACCAGCACCGGCTGCCCCCTTCGCCGCTCGATGTGCACGCGCGTCACCCGCTGCAGCAAAGCGTCCAGATCACGGTAATGCGCCAGCTTCCGCAGATGCTCTCCGCCATACATGTCCCCCTGCTTGCTGACATAGCAGGGGATCGCCTCATAGCGCTCTGTATCCAGCCCATCCATCGCCTGCAGGGCGCTGATGATGCTGATCTCATGCTCTACACTGTCTCCGCCATAGAGAAACAAGACTCTGATCTTCATTTCATCCCTCACTGTCTCATTCTATGCGCGAAGGCGTCATCGGTTCAGCACATCCGGCACATCGTTCTCGATGAGCACGACCTTATCCGCATGCGGGCTTTGTTCAAAGCAGGCAAAGGCCTCCTGCATCGTCATGACCTGCCCGATGCGATCTTCATCAAAGCCGCCCTCGAGCAATCCCTGGCGCAGCGGCTGCACCTGCTTTCCGCCGACCAGGATCACTTCATCCGCGCAGCCGGCCGCATGCGTGCCCAGACAGCGGTTGAACTGTTCCTGCTGTTCGCCCAGATCGATCATCCCCGGCGTGACCAGGATGCGCCAGCCGGGCATCTGCGCCAGCACATCGCAGGCTGCCGCGGCGCCTTCAGGATTAGCGTTGAAGGCATCGTCGATGAGCACCATATCCCTATGCAGCTTCATCTCCAGCCGATGCTCCACATAGCCCAGCTCGCTGACCGCATGCTGGATCGCGGACATCCCTATGCCCAGCTTTCTGGCCAGCGCCACTGCCGCCGCGATGTTGTAAATGTTGCATTCGCCCAGCAGCTTCGTGTCAAACGCCGTCTCTTCCCCATCGATGCACAGCGTGAAATGCGCCCCATGCAGATCATAGCGGACATCTTTGATGCGCACATCGGCCTCTTGTGATCGGCCGAAGGTGATGATCTGACAGGGGTTTTCCCGCTTCCATTCCCGGATATACGGATTGTCGATATTCAAGATGGCGCAGCCATCTTCGCGCAGATCTTCCACCATGCGCATCTTCTCCCGCACGATGTTGTCCATGGAGCCGAATGTCTGCAGATGCTGCGGACCGATGGCCGTCAGCACCGTGATGTCCGGTTGGACAAAACGCATCAGCTCATGCAGCTCGCCACGATGATCCGCTCCCATCTCACACAGGAACACCTCATGCAGGGGATCGAGCCGGGAGCGGATCGTGCGGCTGATGCCCATGCGGTTATTATACGAATGCGGCGTCTTGAGCGTATAGCGCTCTTTGCTCAGCAGCGCATACGCGATCTGCTTGACGCTCGTCTTGCCATAACTGCCGCCGATGCCCACGACACAGAGCCCGCGGCAGCCCGCAAGCCTGAGCTTGGCATCCTTCATATATACCGATTGGATCAGATGCTCCAGCGGGAAGACGATGCAGGCCGCGGCCGGCAGCAGGATCCACGGCAGCGTCCACAACAGCGGAATCAGGCAGATATACAGCTCGATGCTCAACTGCGTGCGGATGAACGCTGTGACTGCCGCATCGGCCGCAAGCAGAACGATGATCAGCCGGCGGGCCCGCGCGGTAAAGCGCAGCGAGGCGCCGCCTGTCTTCACCGCCCGCAGCTTCATCGACAGATAGATCAGGATGATGCAGATGATCGATCCGCTGCGCGCCTGTGCATCCTTCACCAGCAGAAACAACAGAAACGGCAGATAATGCGCGATCCGCCGGACAGCAGCGGCCAGCGAGATCCGCTCGATGATCCAGTCCCGGTAGCGGTCGATATGATAATGACACTGCTGAAACACCTTCAGCGCCCGGTACCCATCCTGGATCTGCAAAGCGATCAAGGCCGCGATCTCAATCCAGATCATAACCGCACCCCAGGAAAGCACAGACATCCCGCATGAACCGGAAGCCCTGATGATAATAAGCAAAATGATCTTCATCGCGATACACGATCATGCGCGCACCGGGGATTTCCTTTTCCATCTTTCTCCCCATCCACAGCGGCGTCTCCCGATCCTCGCTGCCCCAGATGAGCAATACCGGACAGCGGATCGCAGAGAGGTCCGGGCTGAGATCTTCGTTCACCACCCGCACCAGCACCTGTTTCATGATCGGACTCGCCTTCTGATAATCCGGGCTGCCCGCAGAGCCGCGCATGCCCATCCGCCTCTTCAGATGATGCCAGTGCTGGCTCGCCCGCCGCTGCCACGACAGTGGGGCGCGTATGCCGGCCGCACCGCTGAGCACCATTTTCTTTGTCGGATAACGCGAAGCGTAGCGAATGGCGATGCGTGCGCCGAACGAATGTGCGATCAAGATCGGCGCTTCCATATGATCATGCTCAGCGATCTCATGGATGAAGCGGGCATACTCCTCGATCCCCCATGGCGCGCTGGGCTCACCGCTCTCCCCGAACCCCGGCAGATCCAGGTTCACCACGCGGTAATGGTCCTTCAGCTCATTCTGGATCAAGCGCATCATCCGCATGTCCTGTCCCCAGCCATGCAGCAGGATGACCCCATCTCCCTGACCAAGGCGCTGCAGATGACAGCGGACACCGCAAAATGTTTCCATCTGATTCCTCCCAGAGAGAGTCTATGCCGGATGGTGTCAGAAGATGACGATGAATAAGACTTTGTGACACGGCAAACACGACCAGACACATTCTCTGAGTGTCCGAAATCAGGAATCTGTTCGATAAGAAAGCACGCGACAATCATCAACTGCGGGTTCTATTTATAGAATATCTAATTATGCACAAGCAGACTTGCACGATCTAATTCACACAGCGACCATTTTCTAAAAAATGCATCAATGATCGTAATTTAGGGGTCGGCACTTCTTCCTTCGGGTCCTGCCTTTCGATGATCATTCTTATTTTGACCAGCGTCTGACGGCCGTGATAAACACCAACACAGCAATCATTCTCCACTTGCTTGTAGACAATACCGCTCAAATAAAAGACCAGGATAAACATCCCGGTCTTGATATGATATCCTGCATAGGAGTCTCTTTTCGTGATCACAACCTCTCAGGATATCCCATCATTCTACGATATGATTTTCTTTCAGCCATTTCTTATAGCTTTCCAGGCTGACTTCCTGTTCACTTGATAACAAAGTATCTTGCGTCGTACCTTCCCCTACATAATAAAGGGATGGCGTTGAACTGAAATCACCGAAATGCTCATGAACCAATTTCAAATTTTGCTGCTCGCTGTAGTCCTCTTCATCTAATATGATGCACCACAACATGATACCTTTTTCTTTTATATAGTCATCTGACTGTGCAAAAAAATCCATGCAATATAGGCAATTGCTTTGTGTGACGATCAACAAAAAGTTTTCTCCATTATCTTTCTTGGCAATCGCATCATCCATGGAGATAGACTTGACTCCCCCATTTCCTGGATCCAGTTTGATCTCAGGATATGTCTTACCACCCATGCATCCCGTCAGGATCAGCAGACAAAGACTGAGATATATCATTATTTTTTTCTTCATATCTGCACTCCATTCCCATTCTATAATACGAAGAGCAGGATCTATATCAGATCCCGCTCTATGCGTGGAAGCCCAGCCCTCTTTCCAGTCCCTTCGCAATTACTCGATAATTGCTGGTTTATTCAGACAGCAGGCTATTCTGTCATCAGAAGACTAGCTTCTCTTTCTTCTGTATCCGATCACCATCGCTCCTGCAGCTGCCATGAGCATCAATGCGCCCATTGCTCCTGCGGTGTTCACGGTTCCCGTATTGCTCTGATCCGCATTCGTGCTTCCTGCCGGAGCCTTCACCAGGCTGTCGACTGCCGCATTGACCTCTTCCAATGCTTTATCGACTTCCTCTTGCGTCGCCAGCTCATTCGCCAGCACGCTCTTGGCATTGTTCACGGCTGCTTCTACCGCTGCACGGCTTTCTGCCGTATACAGGCTCAGATCCAGCTTGTTCGCGGCATTGACTGCTTCCTGCAGCGCTTCCTTGTCCGCGTATGTTCTGGCATTCAGACGTGCCTCTCTCAGCGCTTCTGTCGCTTCATCGATCTCCGCCTGGGTCGTGGCGTTCGTCAGCGTTTCCTTCGCTTCGTTCAGCTTGTCTTCCAGTCCCTCTACGGTGCTCGGAATATAGTCATCGATGTTCTTCAGCATCTCGCTCACGAGTTCGATCTCGTGTTCAAGCGCGGAGGTATCCAGCGTCTCGCGCTCCAGTCCCGCAATCGCGTCGGCGATCGCACTGATCGCTCCGCTTACCTCTGCCACGGTCGCGTCTTCATTCGCTGCCACGTTCTTGGCCGCGTCGATCGCGCTCTGCAGGGCATCCTTGCTTTCCTGCGTGTATTCGCCTTCCAGATAACCTTCACCTGCTGTGATCATCGCGTTCAGCTCATCCTTCGTCACGATCTCCCACAGCTCGTGTACGGCCTTCGTCATCGCTTCATTGGCTGCCTTGAGCTCATCTGCGCTCGCGTCTGCCTTTTCAAGCACTGTTTTCGCAGCTTCTACAGCTTCCCTCAGCTCTGTCACCTTGCCCGGACGGATGCCTTCCACATCAGTGAGGATATGCTCATTGATGAAGTCGATCGTGGCCTGTACGTCCGCTCTCAGCGCATCTACGCTCTCTTCTGCGTTCAGGTCTCGGATCGCCTCGGACAGCTTCAGCGTAGCACTGACCATCTGGCCCGGTGTCGTATTGCCGCGATCATCCAGCAATGCCTGTGCTTCATTGATCGCTGCCAGCACATCGGCGAATTCTTCCTCGCTGTAGTCATCTCTCATGGCGTTGGCGTTGTCCACCAGCAGCTGCAATGCGTTCATTGCCGCATCGCTTGCCTTGGCGACCATGTTAGCAACGGCCTCATCCAGTGCGCTGACTGCTGCGTCGACTGCATCCTGCGATGCGTTCTCATCATCGAGCAGGGCATTTGCCGCTGCCAGTGCTTCCTTCAGCGCTGCCACGCTGTTATCCGTGCAGTTTTCCGTATCTACCGCATTGGCCGCCGTGATCGCTCTGTTCAGCTCACTCTTGTCTGCACGCTCAACCAGTCCGGCCTTCGCTGCCGCAAGATCGTTCACTGCCTGATCGATCGCTTCCTGAGTAGCCTCTGCATCTTCATTTACGGCCTTTGCCGCGTTCAGCGCTTCGGTGAACGCTGCCACGCTCTGCGGCGTGTACAGGGAAGTATCTACCTGCTCAGCTTCTGCGATCGCTGCTTCCAGCACGCTCTTGTCCGGTGTGTCTTCTCCCATGACCTTGCGTCCGTTCGCGGTGATCTCTGCCAGCGTGAGCATGTTCATCCGGGTATCAGATGTGCTATCCGCTGTCAGGAAGGTGACATCGATGCGTTCGACCGTCTTATCGCTGTTGAACGTAAAGGTGTATGCTTCCTGTTCGCTGTCGATCACGATCTCATCGCTCGTCGTGCCATCTGTGTAGATCAGCTGTGCCTTGGCACTGGTCAGATAACCATTGGCCTTGTTCGCATTATAGACCGTCACATCATCGACATATGCCGGCTCGTTGAGCGTCATATGCAGCGTGATCGGCAGTTCTACATAATCCGGCAGCTCGCCGTCTTCATCATGGTTGCTGCTGACATCCCAAAGCAGTTCGAAGTCACGGCCATATGCGCCGTCAAACAGCTTGCCATAAGATGCCGCCGATCCACCCTGGATCAGCTTATTGACATTCGTGCCGTCATCGCTCGGCAGGAACGCGTTGGTCATCGTGAAGGTGAAGTCGTCATATTCGAAGGCAAACGCGCCATCCTTGCGCTCCAATGCCTCCTGGGCTGCCAGCAGCTTCTCCACTGCGGCATCCACGACATCCTGCTTCACATCGACATTGGCCAATACAGCCTTGGCCTCATTCAGCGCTTCTTCAAAGACCGCGACTGTCTCATCCGTATAGATGGACGTATCGATCTGCTCGGCCGCAGTGACTGCTGCCTGCAGGGCTGCCTTATCCGAATCCGCCGGAACATGACCGGTGATCTCCAGCTCGGCCAGCGTCAACATGTTGCTTCTGGTCGGATGCGTATGGGTCGCGTCTACAAAGGTGATGTCGATGCGATCCACCAGCTTGGTCGGTTCAAAGTTGAATTCATAAATCGACTGTTCTTCATTGATCACGATCTCATCGCTTGTCGTGCCATCCGCATAGACCAGCTGCGCCTTTGCACTCTGCAGATATCCATTTGCTTTATTGGCATTGAGCACCTTGACCTGATCGACCAGAGCGTCTTCCTTCAGATCCAGATGCATCGTGATCGGCAGCTCGACATACTCCGGCAGCTCTTTGTTCTCATCCCAGTTGGACTCGATGTCATAGAGCAGCTCGAAGTCGCGGCTGATGTTGCCATCAAACAGCTTCTTATAAGAATTCTGTGATCCGCTCTGAACCAGCTTCTCCACGTTCGTGCCGTCATCCGTCGGCAGGAACTCATTGGTCATCGTGATATCGAAATCATCATAACCAAAGTCGATAAGCTGTACCGTATCGCCATTCTTATACTCGATCGTGCTGTAATCCGGTCCCATCATGGTCACGGTAGACAGATCGATGATGAAGTCTTCGTCATTGACGTCGCTGATACCGTTGAGCTTGATGTCCTCTTTTGCCCGCATCGTGATCGTGGACAATACCATCGATCCATTGAGCAGGTCCTTATCACCCATATTGATCGCGTTGTGGTTGACATAAGCCGTGCCATCATCATAGACGATGTTGCCCGTCATGCCCTGCGTGTACATATCGCCTGTGTTCAGATACTGCTCAGAGACGAACTCGACCTTCTCCGGATCATAGTTGATGATCGTTCCATACGCGTTCAGGTTCTTCACGTCCTCGGCAGTCACGCTGATGGTGAACTCTTCATCAGCTGCGATGACATCCTTGTCGCTCTGCAGCGTGATCTTTCCCGATACGCTTCCGGTCTTCGTCGTTCCGCCATCTGCTCTGAATGCAGTGTACGCATAGTCATAGACATCAGAGATGCCATTGAAATTGATATCGCCATACAGACCCTGTACTTCTGCGATCCATGTTGGGTTCTTGTAAGATTCATGCGCAGAAGATGCTCTCTGATAGATCTGCTGGAATGTTGTCTGCGTAGCTTCAGCTGTTCCCATAGAAGGCGTGTTTCCTACTGTGAACGGATTGAACGCGCTTCCCGGCGTCTTCTCGCCTTCGATGGCATACGGCTTGATCTCGCTTGCGGAGAAGAAGGTGCCTACGGATGCCAGCGCCGTGAATCGGATATAACGCGCGCCGATCGTTTCGCTTCCTGTGTTCGGATCGCTCAGATCGATCGTCTTCATCGTGTTGTCCGCCGCAAAGTTGTTCACCTTTCTGCCATCTGTGTCGGTATCCGGTCCATGCTGGATCCAATGCACGCCGTCCAGGCTGGTCTCGACCAGCATCTTGGTCACCGTACCATTGCCGGCATCATCTCGCGGATAATACTCGATCTTATCAAACAGATAAGCATTGCCATAATCTACGGTCAGCTTTTCATTGATGCCGCCATTGTTGGAATGGAATCCGCCGTCTCCCATCTGGAAGATCTGGTCGAACGCGAGATCCGCACCATGATTGCCCCAGATGTTTCCGGTCCAGTCGATATCCTGCGGCGTCGGCGTATTCAGGAACGGATCATCCTTCGTCGTGGTCGTGATCATGTTGCTCCATTCAGAATAGCCCTCCGCATTCACCGCGCGTACGCTGTATGTATGCGTAGACTTGAATTCCAGACCAGTGTTGATGAAGCTCGTCGCTCCATTGATCACCGTATTCAGCTTTTCAGCCGGAATGTCATCGCTCGGCTGTCCGTCTACGAGCACCTGATAGTAGTCCGCGTCTTCTACTGCGTCCCACTGTACCGTGATGCTCGTCGCCGTCTTCGCTTCCTCGTTCTCGCTCAGCACCGGTGCCTCAAGATCCGGATTGAGCTCTGTGGAACTGAGCTTGCCGTCGTTGACAAAGCCGCTGATGACCAGCTTCTGCGC
>UQPV01000034.1 GCA_900543035.1 uncultured Solobacterium sp. | reverse complement strand
TCAGCACCATAGGAAAAGTGGCACCTGAAAGGTGTCAGCACTGTCAAGGTGCTGTCCTCCTTACGGGTACCACTTTACGTTCGCCTGTACGGCGGCGCTTTTTTTTGTTGTGACATCGATGCTGTCACAATATGGGTTATGCTGCAGCTGGAGGTGATCGGATGAAATACAGTATCCAGCTGAGCGAGGGATGGATCGGGTTCTATGATCGCAGAAGCGGGCGCTATGGGGTGACCGCGCGGGATCAGGAGCGGATCCGCTGCTCCTATGCCCTGGCCGCAGACATCGCACAGATGCTGCGCAGCCGGGGCGTCTGGGCGCGGGTGCAGCCGGTGTTGGGCATAGAACGCAGAGCGCGGACATACAATGCAGTGAAATGAGCCCCGGGACAGAAACCGACAGCTTGTGTGAACGGCGGCCGCTATACTGTAGGGCAGGGAGGATGCCCTGTGGAAAGCTATGTGGAAGCCGCGTTCATTCACAATTTTCTGACGGATCTGCTCAGCGTATGGATGGCGCTGTATCTCGTTCAGCGTCCGCTGCATGGCGGCAGAGTGGCATTATATGCGCTGTGCGCTTCAGCCTGGAGCTCATTTGTCTTTCTGGAAGGCGGATGGCTCGGCGCAATGCTCATCGAAGCAGCGGCCTTCGTGATGGTCTTTTACCGGCAGGCGGCATTGTATGGCGTAAACCTGCTCATGCGCACGCTCTGGCATGCCACGGCTTTCGTCTTCTGGGAGGGGAGCTTCCATCTGGGGGCTTTCTTCCCCTGGATCCATACGCCGATCTGGATCTGCTGGATCTTGTATCTGGTTGTGTTCATCTATCTGCGCACCCATGCCATGACGCTCATGCGGCAGCGGTTCGTCTATGGATGCACGCTTTATGGCACGCAGACGATCCGGCTGAAGGGATATATGGACAGCGGCAACCTGATGCAGTGCCAGCATCAGCCGGTCGTCTTTGTCAATGCCCGCTATGAGCCGCTGTTTGAAGGAAACGCCACGACCATCGAGGTACATAGCATCCACGGCGCCAGGAAGATGAAGGCTTACCGCATCCTGTGTGAGGTGGATGGCTGCCGCAAATGTCATGTGTTTGCCGTGTTTGTCGACGGTCTGGCCCTGCGGCGCAATTGCGCCATGATCCTGAATCTGAAAATGTTGAGTATGAGGTGAGAGTATGAAATGGTTGAACTGGCTCAAGAAGCTGTTCTGGGAAAAAGAAGAGACATCTTTGTTTTACATGCAGGGGCATGATGTGCTGCCGCAGCCGCTGAGCAGAGAAGAGGAAGAGGAGGCGCTCATCGCCTGGGAGAACGGGGATGAAGCGGCGCGAAGCCGGCTGATCGAGCATAATCTGCGTCTGGTCGTCTATATCGCCAAGCGCTATGAGACCAATCCGATCTTCATGGAGGATCTCATCAGCATCGGTTCCATCGGGCTGATCAAGGCGGTGAACACGTTTCGGCGGGACAAGAACATCAAGCTGGTCACTTATGCGTCACGCTGCATCGAGAATGAGATCTTGATGTTCTTGCGCAAGAAGAGCCGACGCAAGGTGGAAGTGAGCTTCGATGAGCCGCTGAACATCGATTATGACGGCAACGAGCTGCTGCTCAGCGATGTGCTGGGGACCGACGATGACACGGTGATCCGTGAGTTTGAAAAAAATGAGAACCGCCGCGAGCTGCTGAAGGCGATGAAGGGGCTCAAGGAAAGAGAGCGGATGATCCTGCAGATGCGTTATGGCATCGAGCATGAAGAGCTCACCCAGAAGGACATCGCCAGAAAGCTGGGCATTTCACAATCGTATATCTCGAGGCTGGAAAAACGCATCCTGCAGAAGCTGAAGGTGCAGATGAAGGTCAAAGCGGACTGACGGTCCGTTTTTTCTTTTGTCAAGCGGCAGCGGATTCCAATTACTGACAGCGGGGCGGACAGAATAGAGAAGGGGGCGCACGGGCAGACTGCTAGTACAGGGTGACTGGGAGGAATGCCAATGAGTCGTTATAAAGTCGTGATCAGCGGACTGTCTACCGACCATCTGCATGTGCTGAGCAATGAGCAGATGACCGCGCTGTTCAAACAATATCAGGGCGGGGATGCGCAGGCCAAGGAAGAGCTCATCTGCGGCAATCTCAAGCTGGTGCTCTCCATCGTGCAGCGCTTCGCCGCGCGCTGTGACAATATGGACGATCTGTTTCAGGTCGGATGCATCGGCCTGGTGAAGGCGATCGATCATTTTGACTTGTCGCATCAGGTGCGGTTTTCCACCTATGCCGTCCCGATGATCATGGGGGAGATCCGGCGTTACCTGCGGGATAATTCGGTCATCCGCGTGTCCCGTCATCTCAAGGATCTCGCCTATCAGATCTTCCGGCTCAAGGAGGCTTATATGCATGAGCATCAGGAAGAGCCTTCCATCGCCTGGCTGGCAGAGCAGTGCGGGGTGAAGGAGAAGGATGTGGTGGACGCCCTGGATGCCTGTCAGAGCGTGCTGTCGATCTTTGAGCCGATCTACAGCAGCGATGGGGATGAGCTCTATCTGCTCGATCAGATCAAGGACGAGCATGATGAGATCGCTAAGGAGCGGGATGTCATCTCTCTGCATCAGAGCATGCATGCCCTCAATGCGCGGGAGCTGGATATCATCCGCCGCCGGTATTACGAGGATCAGACGCAGATGGAGATCGCGACAGAGCTGGGGATCTCTCAGGCGCAGGTGTCCCGCCTGGAGAAAAACGCGATCCGCTCGCTGCGGCGGCAGATGGATCAGTAGTTCACATTTATCGGTTCGGCGCATAAGATGGTACTGGTGATATGATGAGATTCTCAGAGTTTTGTACCAAAGATGTGATCAGTGTCGACAATGGCGAGCTGCTCGGCATGCCCTGCGATCTGGAATTTGATGAGCATTATCAGATCTGCATGCTCTATGTCATGAGCCGGCCCTCGGGCATGAAACGGCTGTTTCCCTGGTTCTTTCACGGCGAGGAGCGAATGGTGCGGATCTCGCAGATCGTGCGTGTCGGAAAAGATGTCATCCTTGTCTCAACGTGCTGAAAGTGGCTGTTTTTTGCGCATTTTGTAACATAGCCACTTTTTATTTTTCATGGTAAATGTTATAATGTGCTTATACTGGAGGTGTACCTGATGGGAGTCGTAGATAAGTTCAAAGAGTTCGTCGCACCGATCGATGATGAGGGCGACGATATCCTCGAAGTGGAGGAAGAAGTGGAAGAAACGCCGCGTTCCCGCTACGAGAGGCCGAAGACGAAAAATGTGAATACAGCGAATACAATGAAGGCCAAGACGAAGATGGTGCTGTTTGAGCCTCGTTCCTTCTCGGAGTCCGATGAGGTGGCCAAGCGTCTGAAAGAAGGCAACGCAGTCGTCGTCAACTTACATAAGCTTGACCGCGAATATGCTCAGCGCACGATCGATTTTCTGACCGGCGTCGTGTTCGCGCTTGATGGAAAGATCCAGAAGGTCGGCACGAACGTCATCCTCTGCTCTCCGGCTGAGATCGGCGTGCAGGGACAGATCAACGTGGACAACGGCGCGGAAGGATGAGCCGTCTGGAGCATTTTCGGGGGCATGAGGATTTTATCGCGAGGCTGGAAGACATGCTTGCGGCATGTGAACGCCAGAACCGGGTGATCTTCACCCCTTTTTTATCGGAGAGCGAAGGGCGCATCGTGGAGCAGGTCTGTGGCAAGAGCAGGCTGCAGCGCAGCTGGGGCGGATATGCCCATGCCCAGCGGCGCTGTTATGCGCTCCTTCCTGTCGAGATGGATATCGAGTTTCCCGTCTGTGTGCTCAAGGCGTCGTATCAGCCTCGTTTCGGCCGGCTGACGCACCGCGATGTGCTGGGGGCGTTCATGCATCAGGGCATCGACCGCGCGCAGCTGGGGGATATCCTCATCGAGGAAAACGAGATCTATGTGATGGCGCTGGAGCCCATCAGCGCTTATCTGATCGATCAGGTCACCATGATCCGCCGCAGCGGCCTGCGCTTTTCCCGGTATGCGGGCGTGCCGGATATCGCGCCTCGCGTGCAGCGCCGCGAATGCAATGTCTCTTCGCTGCGCCTGGATGCGATCGTCAGCGCCATCTGTCGCATTTCCCGCGCCCGTGCGGCTTCGCTCATCGAAGGCGGAATGGTAAAAGTGAATGACCTGCCTCTTGAACAATGCAGTGCTTTATGCGATAATAACTGTGCTGTTTCCGTTCGCGGGCATGGCCGCTTTCAATTTGTGGGCGTACAGAAGATGACGAAGAAGAACCGCTATGTCATCGAGATACTCGTCTATTGTTAAATTGGAGGTGAGAAGATGGGTGTGAAGTTCGATCGGATGAAGGACGGCTATAACCGTTATCAGGTGGATGCCCTCATCGAGGAACTGAATATGCACATCAGCAGTCTGGAACGCTCCAATGAGGCTTACCGAAACCGCTGCGCGCAGCTGGAGGAACAGGTGAGCGCCATGGGAAAGGGAGGGGATTCTCCCGTGGAGCATCTGCGTGAGAAAGAAGATGCCGCGTCCCAGATGGTCGCCATCGCCATGAAGGAAGCAAATACGATCGTCGCCACGGCAAAGCAGAACGCGGACGTGATCGTCAGCGAAGCGCTGCTCAATGCCAGGCTGATGCTCGCCGATATCGTCAAGCTTGCGGATGAGACCGAGGATGCCAAGGGAACGATGCGCAGGCAGACGGAACGGATCAGCCGCCTGCTCGATGAGTTCGAGCGCGTGCCTGTTCCGGGCACAGATCTGTTGGATAAATGAAAAGGCGAAGAAAAAGACATGTCCGTTGACCAAGTCTACAGAGAGCAGATGGCTGGTGAAAATCTGCGGCGCAGGTGAACGGGAATCACTTTGGAGCCGGTCTTCTGAATGCAGTAGGAAGACACGTCAGCCTCGCGTTAGCAGGCAGAGGGCACACCGGGACCCGGTGTGAACTAAGGTGGTACCGCGTTGATGACGTCCTTAGATCAGGGCGTCTTTTTTGTTAAGGAGGAATGAAGATGGACTACAAAGAGACATTGCTCATGCCGAAGACCGCGTTTGAGATGCGCGGAAAGCTTCCCACCAAGGAACCGAAGTTCCAGAAGCGCTGGCATGATGGAAAGCTGTATGAGAAGATGCTGAAGAGCCGGGAAGGGGCAAAGCCGTTCGTGCTGCATGACGGCCCGCCTTATGCCAATGGGGACATCCATATCGGACATGCGCTCAATAAGATCATCAAGGACGTGATCGTGCGCTCACATTATCTGAACGGGTATTATACGCCGTATATCCCCGGATGGGATACGCATGGCCTGCCGATCGAGACGGCCATCACGAAGCTGGGCTATGACCGCAAGAAGATGCCGCTGGCGGAGTTCCGCGCGCTTTGTTACGATTATGCGATGAAGCAGGTGGAAAACCAGAAGAACGGATTCCTGTCCCTGGGATGCGTCGGTGATTATGATGATCCCTACATCACGCTGAAAAAGGAATTTGAGGCAAGTCAGATCCGCATCTTCGGCAAGATGGCGATGGACGGTCTCATTTACAAGGGGCTCAAGCCGGTCTACTGGTCGCCGTCCTCTGAATCGGCGCTGGCTGAGGCGGAGATCGAATATCATGACATCAAGAGCCCGACCATCTTCGTGGCGTTCCGCGTCAAAGACGGAAAGGGCATCCTGGATACGGACACGAGCTTCATTATCTGGACGACGACGCCGTGGACCATTCCGGCCAACCTGGCGATCTGCCTGAATAAGGATTATACTTATGCGCTGGTTGACAGCGAAAAAGGAAAGTTCATCGTGCTGGAAGAGCTGGTGGATCAGCTGTGGGAGAAGTTTGGCCTGCAGCGCAAGGAGATCCTGGGCACGTACAAAGGCGCACAGCTGGAGATGATCACCTGCCAGCATCCGCTGTACGATCGGGAATCGCTGGTCATCCTGGGCGATCATGTCACTGCCGACGCTGGTACCGGCTGCGTGCACACTGCGCCGGGATTCGGTGCGGATGACTTCTTCGTCTGCCAGAAATATGGCATCGACGCGTACTGCAATGTCGACGAGCATGGCTGCATGATGGAAGACTGCGGCGAATGGCTGGCCGGTCAGTATGTGGATGATGCCAACAAGACCGTGACGATGAAGCTGGATGAGCTGGGCTGCCTGCTCAAGATGGAGTGGATCACGCACGCTTATCCGCATGACTGGCGCACGAAGAAACCGATCATCTTCCGCGCTACGACTCAGTGGTTCGCTTCGATCGACAAGATCCGCGACACGCTGCTTCAGGAGATCGACGAAGTGGATTGGATCCCTTCCTGGGGCAGACAGCGCATGCACAACATGATCGCGGACCGTTCTGACTGGTGCATCTCCCGTCAGCGCGCATGGGGCGTGCCGATCCCGATCTTCTATGCGCAGGATGATACGCCGATCATGGATGAGCAGGTATTCGCGCATGTGGCAGACCTGTTTGAGCAGCATGGCTCAAACGTGTGGTTCGAGCGCGAGGCCAAGGATCTGCTTCCGGAAGGATACACACATCCAGGTTCTCCGGATGGCATCTTCCGCAAGGAGACGGATACGATGGACGTATGGTTTGACTCTGGCTCCTCGCATACCGGCGCCATGATCGCGCGCGGCCTGGGCTATCCGGCAGACTTGTATTTCGAGGGCAGCGACCAGTACCGCGGATGGTTCAACTCCTCTTTGATCGTCGGCACGGCCGTGCATGGCAAGGCGCCGTACCGCCAGGTGCTCAGCCATGGCTTCGTCATGGATGAGAACGGGGAGAAGATGAGCAAATCCCGCGGCAACACCGTTTCTCCTAAAGAGGTCACGACAAAGTTCGGCGCGGATATCCTGCGTCTTTGGGCGACGAGCATCGATTATCAGGCGGACTGCCGCATCGGCGACAACATCATCAAGCAGTGTGCGGACAGCTATCGTAAGGTGCGCAACACCTTCCGTTTCCTGATGGCCAATGTCGGGGACTTCACGAAGGAGGATCTGCAGGATCCGGCAGCCCTTCCGCTGAGCGATCAGTATATGATCGCGCTGCTGGCAGCGGCCAACGAGAAGGCGAAGAAGGCATATATGGAATATCGTTTCGCTGATGTGGTCACTTCGCTGACCAATCTGATGACCAACGAGTTCTCTGCTTATTATCTCGATTACACGAAGGATATCCTCTATATCGAAAAGCAGGATTCCCTGCGCCGCCGTCAGGTGCAGAGCGTGCTGTACATCGCGCTGGATGTGCTGGTTCACCTGTGGGCGCCGATCCTCTGCCATACTTGCGAGGAAGTCAACGATATCATGCAGTTCGATGCGGAAAGCGTGCATCTGGGCAAGTTTGCCGATCTGACGCTCTCCTTTGACGCCGATGCGATCATTCGCAAGATGGAGCGGCTGCTGCTGATCCGCAGCGATGTGCTCAAGGCGCTGGAGAATGCCCGCAATGAGAAGATCATCGGCAAGTCGCTGGAGGCGCATGTCACGCTGAATGTCAGCGAGGAGGATCGTGCCCTCATCGCGGAGATCTTCCCAGACACTTTCCATCAGTGGCTGATCGTGTCCAAGGTGACCTTCACGGACGAGCAGCTGCCGGCGTATGAACACTGCGGAGTAAGCGTGGACAAGTGTGCCGGCACAGTATGCCCGCGCTGCTGGAACATCACGGATTCTGATGCGGAAGATGGTCTTTGCGCACGCTGCGCCCGTGTGCTGGCTGAATAAAACGACACGACAGGATGCTCATGAGACGGGCATCCTGTTTTTGTTGCGTGAAGAAGGAGAACAGATTATAATGAGCGGGGTGATGAACATGAACGATTTTGACCTTCATCTGCATTCTTGTTACAGCAAGGATGGGGAACATACGCCGTCGCGGCTGATCGAGATTGCCAGGCAGAGCGGGCTTTCGCTGGTCGCTTTGTCTGATCATGACTGCATGCGCGGCATAGACGAGATGCGCAAGGCGGGAGAGCACGCAGGGATCCAGGTCATTCCCGCGATCGAGTTTACGACGCTGTTTGACCAAGAGCGGGAATGTCATCTGCTCGGCTATGGGTTTGATTACCGCCAGCCTTATTTTACGGCGCTTCCTGAGCGGATCCAGAAACTGATGGATGACGCGTTTCATCAGCGGGTATGCAAGCTGGAGGCGCATTATCACATCCGGATCGATGAGCGGCAGATCCTGCAGGATGCCGGTGATGAGAATCCCTGGTTTCTGATGTGCGAACGCATGTTTGCCGATCCGGCCAATGCGCATATCCGCGAGTTCGATGCGTACCGCAAAGGCGGAGCGCGCAGCGATCCGGCGCCGGTGAATTTCTTTTGGGATAAGTGTCAGGCGGGCAGCCCGCTGTATGTGCGTGTGGACTATCCGTCGTTCGCATCGACGGTGGAGCAGATCCATGCCGCGGGAGGCATCGCCGTGCTGGCGCATCCGTTCCAGACATTTTATGAGCGGGAAGATCTGCTGCAGAAAGCGATCGATGCCGGCATCGACGGCATCGAGGCCTTCAGCAATTATCATGAAGAGCGGCATAATCGCTATTATGCGGAATTCGCCGCTGATCACGGGCTGCTGATCACCTGTGGCAGCGATTTTCACGGCAAGCATAAGCCGAGCATCCGAATGGGCGAATACGGGGATGATATCCCGGATGCCCAGGAGATCCGCGAACGCTTCCTGGCTGCGCTTAAGCGATGAAAAAAGGCTGCATGCCGAAAATGCACATGTGCGCGATGGCATGCAGCCTTTTTGTGACCGGTGTCAGGATACGCGGACGTGATCGAAGAGCGCCGGCGTCGTCACGATGGTATAGCCTTGCGTGCTGAAGGTATGCTCGCTCTGCGGGATCGTCTCGCTGTCGTCGAACACCCACAGCGCCTGCGCGTGGATGCCCTGTTCTTCCAGCGTGCTGAGATACGCCATCCCCTCTTCGTAAGTCAGGGTGAAGAGGGTGGTGGAGATGCAGTCGGCAGCCGCGCTGTCGTCACAGACGACCGTGACAGCGCGGAAATAGCGGGGCGGGTACAGCGTGAGCGGATCGATGATATGGGCATAGCGCTCACCGTTCACCTCATAATAGCGCTGATAATCTCCGCTGGTCACGATGGCGTGGGAACCGTTCAGCTCGAGGACGGCGAGGGTGCTGTCGCTGAGCGAGGAGGGCATCTGGACACCGACGCGCCATGCGCTTCCATCGCTCTTCTCACCGATGGTGACGACGTTGCCGCCAGCGTTGAGGATGGCGCCATCAACGCCTTTTTCTTCCAGTTCCCGCTTGACTTGTTCGACGGCATAGCCTTTGGCGATGCCGCCTAAATCGAGCGATACATCGGGATCGATGATCATGACCTCATTGCTTTCTTCATCGATGCGCACGGCGTCCCAGCTCTGCGCGTTAGCGGCGCGTTGAAGCTCTGCTTCTTCGGGCAGCCGGCCGTCTTCTCCCGCTTCATTCAGCGAGATCCCTTCTTCGCGGTATGTGTGCCAGACTTCCAGCAAGGTACCCTGGCTGGCATCGAAGTGCGGGCTGTAGCCGGTATAAGTGCGGGCCATGAGCAGACAGTCGATCAGCGCGTCATCGACGACTACCGCGTGATCGCCGGCCGCATCGTTGATGGTCTTCAGGTTGTTTACGCCCTCATCGCTCTGGTAGCGGTCAAACAGCTGGTTGTAATACAGGAAACGCTCGCGGATAAAGGCGAGGTTCTCGTCGAATTCCTCCTGCGTGCCTTCCTGAGAGAAGGTGACGAAGGTGTCGAAGCCGACATCGGTCAGGGTCTGCTGATGCGTCTGGGCAGATGGGGAACGGGCAGTGAGCGCGACGTAAAGTGCCCCGATCAGCAGCAGGAAGCATAAGGACAGCGCGATCCATGAACGGACGCGGTTGTTTTTCTCTTTCATTGGCATCACCTGTCTATTTATTATAAGGAAAACTGCTAAAAAATATAGGGAAAAGGGAACGGAATCATGAAAAAAAAGCGCATTTTCGGTTTTAACATAAATTTAACAGTGTTATAATAGCGTTGATTTGGCATGAAAATGCGAAAAGAAAGGAATGGTGAATCACCATGTCATTGTTACTGGGACCAATGCGTCAGCATATTCCCGGATTCAAGGAGATGACGGAGCATAAGGGCGTCATCGAAGTGAAGCCAGGGAAGCAGGTCTTCATCCCGCTGTATGCCAGCCACTCGCAGAAGTTTGATCTGCTGGTGAACGAGGGAGACCATGTCAGCGCAGGAACGAAGGTGGCAGAATGCACTGACCGGATGTGCATACCGATCTATTCGAGCGTTTCAGGCATCGTAAAAGGGACGCAGAAGATCATGCATTCTTCACTGAAGCCCATCATGCATCTGGTCATCGAGCCGGATGCCGAGCAGCAGAAGGTCGCTTCCTTTGCGCCGATCGACCCTGATCAGGCGTCAGTGGAAGAACTTGTCGAATTCATGAAAAACGCAGGCATCGTCGGATGTGGCGGCGCTTGCTTTCCTGCATATGTCAAGTATCAGTCCGCGAAGAACATCGAGAAGCTGATCATCAACGCGGTAGAGTGTGAGCCGTATATCACGGCGGATCATCAGATGGTCAGCACGCATCTGGAGGAACTGCTTTTGGGCACCCGCGTCATGAAGCGGATGGCCGGGGCCGAAGAGGCGCTCATCGCCATCAAGGTCTCTCACCCAAAGCTGATCGAGCAGGTGCGCCAGGCCTGCGCAGACGTAGAAGGTGTCAATGTCGCCCCGGTGCCGGATGTTTATCCGATGGGCTGGGAGCGGGTGCTCGTGCGCGAGCTGCTGCACCGCGAATATGAGAAGCTGCCTGCCGAGGCCGGAGCGATCGTGAACAACGCGACGACGGCCATTGCGTTTGCCCGGGCGATGCGCGATGGAGAAGCGATCATCGAGAAGACGGTGACGGTCTCCGGCGACGCGGTGAAGGATCCCGTCAATGTGCGTGTGCCGGTCGGCGTACCGGTCAGCGAGGTCATCGAGGCGTGCGGCGGCTATACCGCGCAGGATGTCAAGCTGATCGCCGGGGGACCGATGATGGGCAAGACGATCGTCAATGACAAATGGGTCATCGACCGCGCGACCAACGCGGTGACGGTGCTGGAGACGAGACCGTTTGACAGCGTCGCCTGCCTGCGCTGCGGAAAGTGCAGCGACCATTGCCCGGCTGGTCTGCAGCCGGTGCGCATCGCACAGGCGGTGAAGGTCAATGACCGCGACGCGATGAAGAAGCGCTGTGCGATGGACTGCATCGAATGCGGTCTGTGCACGTATATCTGTCCTTCGCGGCTCGATGTGACAGAGAATGTCCGCAAGGCCAAGCGTGCTCTGATGGCCGCGAAAAAATAGGGGGTCCGGAAGATGAAATTTACCTTTAATGTATCGCCGAACCTGCGTCAGCGACAGAGCACGAAACGCATCATGTTCGAGCTGATGCTTGGTCTGGCGGCAGTATATCTGTTCGCGCTGGTTTATTATTATACGGCGTACGGCATGCGGTATGCGCTGCAGGCGCTGCTGCTGCTGGCTGTTTCTGTGGGCGTGGCGCTGGTGACGGAGACCGTGTTCGCGCTCGTGCTGAAGAAAGAGGTCAAGAGCTATCTGAGCTCATCCTTCGGCTGGATCACCGCCATCATCCTGACCATGATGTGCACGATCGATATTTCTCCTTATGCGCTGGGCGTCGCGACGTTCTTCAGCATCTTCTTCGGCAAGCTGCTGTTTGGCGGATTCGGGCAGAACATCTTCAACCCGGCTGCATTTGGACGCGCCATCGTCTTCAATGCGTTCATGGGAGCCGTAGTCAGCGATGTGTCTACGGCAGCAACGCCGGTGACCACCATGGCCAATACGTTCAACTGGATGCCGGGCAGCAGCGAGGCGGCTGCGCAGATGCTCGATCAGGTCGGCGGCCTGGGCACGCTGATGACGGGCTGGCATCCCGGCGCCATCGGCGAGACCTGTGGCATCCTGATCTTGATCGTCGGAGCGGTCCTGGCCTGGCGTCAGGTCATCGACTGGCGTGTTCCGCTGGTCTATCTGCTGACCATCGCCGTCCTTGCGGCAGCGTCCGCGCTGATCGGCGGCGTGGCAAGCTATCAGGGCGTTCCTGGCTTTTTATGGTATCCGCTCGTCCATGTGTTCAGCGGCGGCGTGATCTTCGGCGCCGTGTTCATGCTGACGGATCCGGTCACGAGCCCGACCAGCGCGCAGGGACGCGTGATCTTCGCGATGGGCGCAGCTATCCTGACCATGCTCATCCGGCTCAAGGCCAATCTGCCTGAGGGATGCTTGTATTCCATCCTGCTCATGAACATGCTGACACCGCTGATCGAGTCTGCCATGGATGGCAAGCAGCTGGCGGTGCGTGCGCGTGCGCGCAAGGCCATCGCTGGACTTGCGGCGATCGGTCTGGCCGTGACCGTCCTTGCGGCAAGCACGGTCACGCCGGTCAACGAGATCAGCTCTGCGACTTCAGAATCGACATCAGAGGCAAGCAGTGAGGCGACAGGAGGCGATGCATCATGAAGAAGATCATTCATCTGACGCTCTTTTTGGCCATCGTTTCGGCCATTGCCGGCGGTGCGCTGGCCTTTGCCAACCAGATCACGCAGCCGATCATCACCGCGAATGCGGAAGCAGCGGAAAAGGAAAGCCTGATCCAGCTGTTCCCGGGCTCAAGCGAGTCTGACTTCACCGCGGTAGACTATAGCGGAGATTCCACGACGATCCAGAAGATCTATCAGTATAAAGACGAAGCGCTCGTATTCAGCATGTCGGTCGGCGGTTACAGCGAAGGGACGACGTTTCTGGTTGCGATCGACGATCAGGGCATGGTCGTCAACTATAAAGGCATGAGCAACGGCGACACAAAGGGGCTGGGCAGCAAGGTATTGGATGATGAGACGTTCATCAACGGCTTGATCGGACATGATGCTTCCGGCGAGCTGGACACCATCTCCGGTGCGACCATCTCCAGCAAGGCTGTCGTGGACGGCATCAATGAAGCGGCACAGGTGGCTGCTTCCATGAGAGAATAGGAGGCGGCGAACATGGATCGAAAAAAGAACTTTACAGCCGGTTTCCTGCGTGAAAACCCGGTATTTTCCCTGTATCTCGGACTTTGCTCCACATTGGCGATCACTACGACGCTGAACAACGCCATCGGTATGGGCGTAGCGGTCATCGCGGTGCTGATCATGTCTAACGTGATCATCTCGCTGATCCGCAACATCACGCCCAATGAGATCCGCATCCCGGTGTATATCGTCGTCATCGCAGCGCTGGTCAAGGTCATCCAGATGCTCATTCAGGCGTATGCGCCGGCGCTCGATGAATCGCTGGGCACATTCATCCCGCTGATCGTCGTCAACTGCATCATCCTGGGCCGTGCAGAGGCGTTTGCTTCCAAGAACGGCGTCCTGGATTCGGCGCTCGATGGTCTGGGCATGGGACTTGGCTACACTTGTTCCATCGTGATCATGTCGCTGATTCGTGAGGTCCTTGCCACCGGCATGATCTCATTCACCAATCCGTTTGACGCAGCGCAGGTGATCTTTGAACTGCGGCTGATTCCGGAGGATTATGTCATTTCGCTGTTTTCACAGCCATTTGGCGCATTCTGCACCTTTGCCTGCCTGGCGGCCGCACTTGCCGCATACAAGGATCATCAGGCGAAAAAGCAGGCTGCAGCCGCAAAGGGGGACAAGTAATTTATGGGTGAACTGTTTACATTGCTGATTACGTGTGTCTTCATCAACAACGTCGTATTGAATCAGTTTCTCGGCATGTGCCCGTTCATGGGCGTATCCAAAAAGGCGAGCAGCGCCATCGGCATGGGCGTGGCGGTCGTGTTCGTCATCGTGGCGGCGTCGATCGTCACCTATGGACTGTACTATCTCGTCCTTGATCCGCTGGAGCTGGAGTTCATGGATCTGCTGACGTTCATCCTGGTCATCGCTTCGCTCGTGCAGCTGACCGAGATGTTCATCAAGAAGACGAGCCCGGCGCTGTACAAATCGCTGGGTGTCTACCTTCCGCTGATCACGACCAACTGCGTCGTGCTGAATGTCTGCCTGGAGAACATCTCTCAGGGATTTGACTTCGTGCATATGCTCGTTTATTCCTTCGCGACACCGCTGGGCTTTGCGCTGGTGCTCTACATTTTTTCCACCATCCGCGAACGCCTGGATGCCAGCGATGTTCCGCTTCCGTTTAAGGGCAATCCGATCGCGCTTGTCGTTGCCGGGATCATGGCACTCGCGTTCGGCGGTCTTGCCGGTCTGGCATGAGCGGTGTTCAGGTCGTGCTGGCCGTGGTGTTCTTCGCCGTTCTCGGCGGCATCTACGCGCTGGCCTATTATCTGAATCATCGTACGCCCAAACCGGCGGGGTGTGAGGATCTGAAGCCTTCATGCAAAGGCTGTCATGATCGCAACTGCATGAACAACCCGGATTATCACCGGTAGAAAGGAAGGAATTATGGTAGCGGCAATTGCTATGATGATCGTGCTTGGCGCGGTCCTGGGATTCGGCCTTGGCATCGCGGACAAGTATCTGAAGGTGGAAGTCGATGAACGTGTGGAGAAAGTAACGGAGATGCTGCCGAACTATAACTGCGGTGGCTGCGGCTATGCCGGCTGCAGCGGTCTGGCAGATGCGCTGGTATCCGGTGAGATGGATACGGTGTGCTGCCGCCCATGCAAACCGGAACGCCGGCAGGAGATCGCGGATTACCTCAACAGCACGCCGGGACCGGATGGGACCTGCGTTCACGTGAAGCCGTAAGCGAATAACCAAGCTGAACAATGATATACGCCGCATCCGGCAAGGGATGCGGCGTGTTTTATTCTTTGGCGAGCGTTAGGGGACTATTCTCCGATGAGCGTGATGTACAGCTGCGATCGCTCGATCTGCCTTTTGACGATCGGCTGGCGGAAGTCCAGCAGCAGGCTCTCCCCGTTGATGAAAAAGATCCGGGTCCCGTTTCCCTCCGCGCTGTAATACTGCACGGCGCGCAGATTGATCCATATGGTCTGAGGATCATCCATCTTTCCAAAGGGCATGAAGATCTCTCCTCTGCGCACGGATGTCAGGACCGGTATATGTTTGCGTGCATTCATCAGCTGAGAAAAGGCTTCCCGGCGTCCCTGCAGCGTGGATCCCTCCTGCTGACAGCGGCGGTTCAGGTACTCTTTGATGGAATTGCAGTGATAATAATCTAACGCATCATCTTTGCGGATGCGCACGCTTGCTTTTTCCCAGTCATATGTCAAATACATGATCATATTCATTTTACCTCCTCTTAATTGAATATACGTTTGCCGCAGAGGAAGCACTAAAAAATCATGTCCCTTCTCCCTGCGGCAGACGTCTGCCTATGGTGTCAGAAGAAACATGATATATCTTTTCAAAGCGCATATCTATATTACAGTATATTCTCTGAAAAATCAATAAAAATCGACGAATATACGTTTAAGGATCGATCACGGTCGGCGTCCTTCCGATGCCTACCGCTTCGCTGACCAGCCTGCGCCAGCTGCAGCATCCGCAGATGCCATCCGCGTTGAGGCCATTGCTGCGCTGGAAAGAAAGCAGGGCATTGCGCGTATTGCTGCCGAACGCGCCATCCAGCGTCTGTGTGGAAAATCCCAAGGCGTTGAGCGCATCCTGAAGCACGAGGACATATACGCCGCGGCTTCCGCTTCTCAGGGTCGGATAGCCGGCGCTGCAGGCTGGGGTGCCATATCGTTTGTCTACATGGACCCAGGTCGGCGTCAGGCTCTGGGGCTCCACATAGCTCCAGACTCCGAGGCTGTTGGCGGTCCGCCACAGGCGGTTGCGCTCGCTGCTGCTCAAGGCCTGCCCGCAGTCTAACGCGGTCCCGGCATAATGCTGAGACTGCTGGCCATGTCCGCCTTCCCATATGCGCTTGAACGCATAGCGAAAGGGGATCGGCGCATTGAACGAGCGACGGGTGGCGTTCCAGCTTTCCATGGTCGCGTTGCTCGTCCACAGCACGCTGCTGCTGCTCGATCCGCGGAATTCTCTTACCTTCATGGTATTGCCATAGGCGTAAGGCATGTTGTCGCTCTCGCCGCGGTAAAAGACTTCCAGCGCCTGTGAGCTCACATTATATACGATGATCTTCGCCATGTTCACTCTCCTTTCGCTGTATCCTATGCATCAGGCGCAAACGAGAATGGACATTTGCGTAAGAAAAGGAATTGCAACACGGCCAGACCCATGGTAAACTCAGAGAAAGAAACGGAGGAAGAACATGCAGATCGAACATATCACTACCCATCTGCTCGATCCATCAGCGAAGACCTTTCTGCCGGGAACGGCGGAGACAGATCTTTCGGCTTCTTATGCTTATGAATTCGTGAGCGCGAAGCTGGATAAGCTGTTTTCTGCGAATCAGCGCCATGCCGGCGCGTTTTCAGAGACGGCGTGGCTGCCGCAGAAGATCAGGCTGTATCAGGATCAGCAGATGGCATTTGGCGAGCTTTCCGCACAGATCGCCGATCGTCTCTATGAGACCAAGATCAGCTGCGGCATCCTTGAGCCGACCTCGCTCATCATCGCGCAGCTCGTCCGTGAGGAACGCCGTTACCTGTGCGTCCTCGATCAGGGCTATCGCAAGGCGGTGAGCTGTTATCTCAAGACGGAGAACGAAAACGAATTCCTGCAGCAGCAAGTGCTCTCTTCGTCCTTGCTGAAGCAGGACTTCGCCTTCACCGTGGAGCTGAGCGATCTGTCGCTGCACATCATCGAGGAACAGCGCACGCTGCATGGCGAGCGGATGTATGTGCTGTCTAAACATTTTCTGGATGCCAGTGCGAAGGCGTCATATCGGGAATCCAGCAAGGAGATCGAACGAGTGACCAAAGCGCTGAGCGAGAAATATGAGATGGATCCGATCGAAGCCGTGCCAAAGGTGAAGCGGATGATGAAGGAAGCGATCAGCGAGCAGGAAGACATCCAGATCGATGAGATCGCGGAGACCGTATTTCGCGAGGTGCCGTTCGCCGCTGATGAGTTCATTTCCCAGATGGCGCAGAAGGGCATCAGCGGAAAGGTCAGCACGGCGGCGGTGAAGATGCCTAAGGCGGCGCAGATGCAGAGATTGAAGACCGATACGAATGTCGAGATCATCTTTCCGGTGGAGTATATGGAGGAGCCGGACAAGCTCAGGCTCATCCACCTTGATGATGGCACGATCCGCATCGAGATCCGCAATGTCAGCCATGTCCGCAGCCGCTGATCTGTGTTATACTGAATGAAGGAGGGATAAGATGGAAAAGCGAGCTTATATCTGTCCGAAATGCGGCTGTCATGAATACGACAGCGATCAGTTTCAGGCAACCGGCGGCAATTTTGCCAAATTGTTCGATGTGCAGAACAAAAAGTTCATCACTGTGTCATGCCGGGAATGCGGCTATACAGAGCTGTATCGCGCTGAAACAGGCGCCGGCATGAACATCCTGGATTTCCTGATCGGCAACTAGGGGATCTTGGGCGATAAAAAAACTTCACGTCGCGGTGAAGTTTTTTTTAACAGGATCGTTTGAGGTCATCGATATGCCGCAGGATGAGCAGATGTCTGCCCACGCTGGCGAGGATCATGATGATGGCTGCCGCAATGGCCGCTCGTTTTGGGCAGGCTTGCATCGCCAGCCAGATGAAGAAGATCATCAGCGGCAGATGCAGCGCTTCGGCAGGGAGGATGCCGAGACAGACCTGTTTTCTGGACAATGTGCGCAGCGTCACGCGCATGTCGGGATCACGGCGGAATACATGCCACAGCGCGAAGACGGCAAAGGTGCATGCCGCGCCTGCCAGCAGATCAGCGTGCAGGATGACGAGAAAGAGGATCACTTGGACCATCATGCTCAGCGATGAGGATCATTTGTAATAGAGGATATCGCCATAGGTCGGGAATTTCCAGAATTCCTTGGCGACATAGGTCTCCAGCTGGTCGCAGTCGCTGCGCAGATCTTCCATGAGCGGAAGGATCGTGTTCTTGAAGAAATAGGCTTCTTCCTGCTTGTCCTCACGCACGCTCTGCTTCATCGCCTCATGCAGGGCCCGCGTCTTGCGGTGGGCGCTGGCCGTGATGGAGGAAAGCATCTGGATGAGATCTTTCTCCACGCTGGTGTCTGCCTCCTCCATCGCCATCTTCTTGGCGTTGAGCGTTTCGCTGAGGAAGCGGGCGTATTCCAGGGCGCTTGGCAGGATCTGCTTGCGCACGATGGAGAGCATGGTATATGCTTCGATGCTGTTGACATTGTTGTAATTCTCGATCAGGATCTCGTAGCGGGAACGCAGCTCAGATTCCGTGAAGATCTTGTGACGTTCGAACAGCGCGATGTTCTTCGGGTCGAGGTAGTGGGGAAGGGTATCCGCCGTGGTCGGCAGGTTGAGCAGTCCCCGCTTTTCTGCTGCTTTGATCCATTCGTCCGCGTATCCATCGCCGTTGAAGATGATGCGGTGATGGTTTTCGTAAGACTCGCGGATGACTTCCCGGATCTCCTCGCGGATATCGCCGCTGCAGCTCTCCAGCCGGTCGGCGAAGCGGCACATCACATCCGCCACGGCAGTGTTCAGGTTGATGTTGCTGCAGGCGATGGACTGGGAAGAGCCGAGCATGCGGAACTCGAATTTATTGCCGGTAAAGGCAAAGGGCGAGGTGCGGTTGCGGTCGCTGGTATCCTGGGCGAATTTCGGCAGGCTGTGGACGTCCACGTTCAGGCTGCTGCGTCCGGATGCCGCGCTGCTGCGCTGATCGATGAAATCGCGGATGCGCTCTTCAAGGTCATTTCCGATGAAGATGGAAAGCACGGCCGGCGGCGCTTCATGCCCGCCCAGGCGATGGTCATTTCCCGCGCTGGCGGCAGCTACCCGCAGCAATGCCGGGTATTCATCCACTGCCTGGATGACGGCGCAAAGAAACAGCAGGAACTGTTCGTCGCTGCCAGAGGGAGAAAGCAGGTTTTCCCCGTCTGCGGACATCGACCAGTTGTTGTGCTTGCCGCTGCCATTGATGCCGTCGAAGGGCTTTTCATGCAGAAGGCAGACCAGATCGTGGCGGTCCGCTACCTTTTTCATCAGCTCCATGACGATCTGATTCTGATCGCAGGCACGGTTGGTCAGCGTGAAGATCGGCGCGAGCTCATGCTGGCAAGGCGCCACCTCATTGTGCTGCGTCTTGGCGGGGATGCCTAGTTTCCAGCATTCCTCGTTGAGCTCTTTCATGAAGGCGAGCACCCGCGGCTTGATGACGCCGAAATAGTGGTCGTCGAGCTCTTGCGTCTTCGGCGGGCGGTTGCCAAACAGCGTCCGTCCGGTATAGACGAGGTCTTTGCGCTTATGATACATCTTCTTGTCGATCAAAAAGTATTCCTGCTCTGCGCCTACGGTGGTGATGACGCTGCTGACGTCTTTGCCGAGCAGATGCAGCAGGCGCTTGGCCTGTTTCTCGATCAGTTCCTCTGATTTGAGCAGCGGCGTCTTCTTATCGAGCGATTCGCCGCCATAGGAGAGGAATACGGTCGGGATGCAGAGCGTGCCGTCTTTGATGAAGGCATAGCTGCTCATGTCCCAGGCGGTGTAGCCGCGCGCTTCAAAGGTGGAACGCAGCCCGCCGTTGGGGAAGCTGGATGCGTCGGCCTCTCCCTTGATGAGCTCCTTGCCGGACAGCTTCATGATGATGCTGTCCCCTTCCGGCTCGATGAAGCTGTCGTGCTTTTCGGCCGTGATGCCGGTCATCGGCTGGAACCAGTGCGTATAATGCGTGGCTCCCATTTCCACTGCCCAATCCTTCATCTCGTTGGCGATGACATTGGCGTCCGCGCCAGAGAGCTCGCTGCCTTCCTTCAGACACTGATGATAACGCTTGTACACATCAGCCGGAAGCCGTTTTTTCATTTTGTCGTCATTGAAGACCATGCTTCCATACAGACTCGCAATCGTACTCATGAACGTTCCTCCTTTTTTGCAAAAGACGCTGCCAGCCACGAATGACCAGCAGCGCCAGCTGTTCTGTTGTTAGTATATGAGAAATCCAGCGGTTTGTCAATCAAAGGGGAGAGGATCAGGAGGGAAATCACGGGGCGAACCTTTCGAAAATGTCATTTTTTTCAGCTGTTCATTTTATTCATTTACCGTTATGATAAAAAAGAGAGATGTTTTTCGCACATCAGCTGAAAAATTACATCGAACATTGACAATCGAAACGGAAATTGTGTTAGAATAGACTTTGCCGCAAGATGGAAAGACGCTGGTCATGATACCGTTTCCAAAATGGGAGTGAGAGCAATGAAGAATACACTGATCAGTCTGATCGTACCGGTCTATAATGTGGAAAAGTATGTGGAAAAGTGCCTGCGTTCCTTGATCGCGCAGACATATGAACCGATCGAGATCATCATCGTCAGCGATGGATCTCAGGATGGCAGCGATCTGATCTGCCAGCGCTATGCAGAGCGTTATCCGCAGATCCGCTACTTCCGCACGGAGAATCACGGCGTGAGCGCGGCCCGCAATTTCGGGCTGAGCAAGGCAAGAGGGGAATGCTGCATGCTGGTGGACAGCGATGATCATCTGGAAGCGGATACCGTGCAGCGGATGATGGATGTGATGGAGAAAGAACAGGCGGACATCGTCCAGTGCGCTTACCGCATGGAGATCGGTCATCTTCCGTTCTATCGCAAGGCTGCCGGCTATGAGGTCATGACGCCGAAGAAGGCGCTGCACGCACTGATGAAAAACGTCCAGGTCAATAATTATCCCTGGGGCAAGCTGTACCGTACATCGCTGTTTCGGGACGTCTGCTTTCCTACGCAGCTGAGCGTCTTCGAGGATGTGTGCACCATCTTTCAGCTGTTCATGAAGGCGGAGCGCATCGTGACCATGCCGCAGCGCTTCTATCATTATGTGCAGCGCAGGGGAAGCTTCATGAACAAGAACGGCGTATTGCGGATGGACATGGATACGCTGGTGCGGATGCGCGATGCGTTCGAATATCAGGAGCAGGCGCTGAGGACGGCATATCCTGAGGAGGACTATTCCAACCATCAGAATTATTTCTGCGTGGACATGCTGATCCTGTATACGATGATCTTCTTCATCCGCCGCAGAGAGATCAGCAAGTATACGCTGCCTTATCTTGATCTCAGCGAACAGCCGCTGTCCTGCCGCATCGCCTATCGGTTCTGCCGCGGCGCTGCCCGGCTGAAGTTCGGCGGCCGGCTGACAGAGGAGGAGCCTTCAAAGGAGCTGCGCGCCAAGCAGGGATCCGCCGTCAGCTGAGGCATTCTCTCATCGATAAAAAAAAGCAGCATCCGCTGCCTTCAGAGCCAGGAGACTTTGTTTTCCTGGCCGTTTTTGATCTTGACGATATTGGAGCGATGCCGGTAGATGACCAGGAGCGTCATCAGCCAGCTGGCGATCATGATCTGCGGCTGATCCATCTGCATCACGCTGATGAAGATGCTCGAGCAAAGGGCTGCCGCCATGCTGGCGAGCGAGACCATCTTGAAGAGCACGAGCAAGAGGAGGAACGCGGCCAGCGGGATGATCAGATACCATGCGTTTTGGAAGGTGAAGATGCTGGTCGCCAGCAGAAAGCCGAACATCGTCGCCACGGCCTTTCCCCCTTTGAAGCCGGCGAAGATCGGATAGCAGTGTCCTATCGCTGCCGCCAGACCGGTCCAGATGGATACATCCGGAGAGATCAGGGAAGCCAGCGCGATCGCGGCCACTACCTTCAGGATGTCGCAGGCGATGACTGCCGCACCGGCCTTTGCCCCCAGTACGCGGCCGGTATTCGTCCCGCCGAGGTTTCCGCTGCCATACTGGCGGACATCCGTATGATAAAATACCTTGCCGATGACCAGTGCGAAAGGTATGGAGCCCAGCAGATAGCCGATCAGCACACAGGCGAGCGTCTGCAGTGAAAAGAAATTGTCCATGAAATTACCCCCTTCATTAGCATTGTCATTTCCGTTCTTATTTTAGCATCGATCCCATCCAAAAAAAAGCGATAATTCTTCCGGTTGAACGCCTTCGCACTTTTCGTGTGCCAAAAAAACACTTTTTTGCTATAATGGGTGGGTCTGATTTTGAAAAGAGAGGTGCTTGTATGACGCAGCAATATGATGCGAGCAGCATTCAGATCCTGGAAGGGCTGGAGGCTGTCCGCAAACGTCCGGGCATGTATATCGGTTCGACCGATTCCCGCGGTCTGCATCATCTGGTGTGGGAGATCGTGGACAACTCGATCGACGAGGCCCTCAATGGATACGGGGATGAGATCACGATCACGCTTGAGGCAGATGGTTCTGTCACGGTGGAGGATCATGGAAGAGGAATGCCGGTCGGCATGCATGCCAGCGGGATGCCTACCCTGCAGGTGATCTTTACCGTGCTGCACGCAGGGGGAAAATTCACCAGCGAAGGGGGATATCGGACCAGCGGCGGACTGCACGGCGTAGGCGCCAGCGTCGTGAATGCGCTGAGCAGCTGGCTGAAGGTGAGCGTGTGCGACGGCCGGGACGTGTATGAAATGGAGTTTGCCCAAGGCGGAAAACAGGTCGGCAAGCTGAAGAAAACCGGAAAATGCAGCCAGAGCGGCTCCAAGGTCCGATTCCTGCCGGATCCTTCTATTTTTTCTGCGACGAGGTTTTCTTACTCCAGCATCTGTGAGCGGGCGCAGGAGGATGCTTTCCTGCTGAAGGGGCTGAAGATGACGGTCAATGACCTGCGGGAAGGGCATGAGCGCCATGAGGAATATCACTATGAGAACGGCCTGGAAGCCTTTATCGACTATCTGCATGAAGATAAGCATGTGTTCCACCAGCCGGTCAGCTTCAGCGGCACGGCTTCGGAGATCCGGGTGGAATGCGCGTTTCAGTATACGGATGAATATCAGGAAAATATCTTTTCTTTTGTGAACATGGTGCGCACCAAGGACGGCGGAACGCATGAAAGCGGCGCGCGGACGGCGTTCACCAAAGTGTTCAATGATTTTGCGCGGCGCAACGGCCTGCTCAAGGAAAAGGACAAGAACTTTGAAGGAAGCGACGTGCGCGAGGGGCTTACGCTCGTGCTCTCCTGTTCGATCCCGGAGCATTTGCTGCAGTTTGAAGGGCAGACGAAGAGCAAGCTGGGCACCAGCGAGGCCAAGAGCGCCGTGGATGCGATCGTCAGCGAGAAGCTGAATTTTTTCTTAGAGGAAAACAAGGAGACGGCATTTGCGCTCGTGCGCAAGATGATCAAGGCGAGCAGCGCCAGGGAAGCGGCGCGCAAGGCCAGGGAGGATGCGCGCAAGGGCAAGGCCCGCGGCAAGAGCGAGCGGATCCTTTCAGGCAAGCTGGCCGGCGCGCAGTCCAAGGATGCCCGCCGCAAAGAGCTTTATCTGGTGGAGGGCGACTCTGCCGGCGGCAGTGCCAAACAGGGGCGCGATTCCCGTTATCAGGCCATTCTGCCGCTGCGGGGAAAAGTGCTCAATACGGAAAAGGCCAGCCTGAGCAGCATCGAGAAAAACGAAGAGCTGAATACGATCGTGCATGCGCTGGGGGCCGGCATCGGGGCAAGCTTCCGGGCCGAGGATTCCAATTATCATAAAGTGATCATCATGACCGATGCCGATACGGACGGCGCGCATATCCAGACGCTGCTGCTGACGTTCTTCTACCGGTATATGCGCGGGCTCATCGACCAGGGGATGCTCTATATCGCATTGCCGCCATTGTATAAGCTGCAGAAGGGGAAGGTGATGCAGTATGCGTGGACGGATGAGGAGCTGGCCGAGCTGCGCCGGACATTCCCTAAAGGCTATACCCTTCAGCGATACAAGGGACTGGGCGAGATGAATGCAGATCAGCTGTGGGATACGACGATGAATCCCCAGACCCGCTCGTTGATCCAGGTGAGCATCGAAGACGCGGTCATCGCCGAGAAGCGCGTTTCCGTGCTGATGGGAGACAAAGCCGAGCTGCGCCGGGACTGGATCGAGAAGAATGTCTCCTTTACGCTGGAAGATGATTATGCCATGGAGGTGCAGCGATGAAGAAAAAGACAGAAACAGTCATTGAGCCGCATGTGATCGTCACGCCGCTGGAGGAGATCATGGGGGATCGTTTTGGCCGCTATTCTAAGTATATCATTCAGGACCGCGCGCTGCCGGATGCCAGAGACGGGCTGAAGCCGGTGCAGCGGCGCATCCTCTATGCGATGTATGAAGACGGCAATACGTATGAGCGCCCTTACCGCAAGTCTGCCAAGACGGTCGGTAATGTCATCGGCAACTATCACCCGCATGGCGACATCAGCGTGTATGAAGCGATGGTCCGCATGTCTCAGGAATGGAAGATCACCAGACCGCTCATCGATATGCAGGGCAACAACGGATCCATCGATGATGATCCGGCGGCCGCGATGCGTTATACGGAGGCACGGCTGTCCAAGATCGCTGATTACATGCTGAAGGACATCGACAAGGATACGGTGCTGTGGGCGCCGAACTTTGATGATGAGAAGATGGAGCCGACCGTGCTTCCTTCCCGATACCCCAATCTGCTGGTCAACGGCATCACCGGCATCGCCGCGGGCTATGCCACCAACATCCCGCCGCACAATCTGGGCGAGGTGCTGGACGCATGCATCTATCGGCTGAAACATCCGCAGTGCAGCTTGGATGAGCTGATGCAGTTCGTCAAGGGGCCGGATTTCCCGACGGGGGGCATCGTGCAGGGCGCGCAGGGCATCCGCCAGGCATTTGCCGAGGGGAAAGGCAGGATCATCGTCCGCAGCCGTGTGCGGATCGAGCAGACCAAGTCGCTGACGCAGATCATCGTCTACGAGATCCCTTATGAGGTCGTCAAGAGCAGCATGGTGCGCAAGATCGATGAGATCCGCCTGAACAAGAAGATCGACGGCATCCTCGATGTCCGGGACGAATCTGACCGCAGCGGCCTGCGCATCGTGATCGACCTGCGCAAGGACGCGGATGCGCAGCTTATCCTGAACTATCTGTACAAGAACACCGATCTTCAGGTGGCTTATCATTACAATGTCATCGCGATCGTCGATAAATGTCCGGTACAGCTGGGGCTGGCCGGCATGATCGATGCTTTCCTTTCGCATCGCGAGGATGTGGTGGAGCGTCGTAGCCGCTATGAGCTGGATCGCAAGGAAAAACGCTGTCATGTGCTGGAGGGGCTGATCAAGGCGGTATCCATCCTGGATGAGATCATCGCGATCATCCGCGCGTCCAAGGATAAGGCGGATTCCAAGCAGCGCATCATCGATGCCTTTGCGTTCACGGAAGATCAGGCAGAGGCCATCGTGACCATGCGTCTGTATCGCCTTTCCAATACAGACATCACCCAGCTGAAAGAAGAATACATGCAGCTGGTGAATGAGATCGAAGATCTGCGGGAGATTCTGTGCAGCCGCAAGCGCCTGCACAGGGTGATCATCGATGAGCTGCGGGAGGTGAAGCAGACATTCCCGACGCCGCGGCGCACGGATATCGAGGAACAGATCGAAGAGATCGTCATCGATCAAAAGCAGATGATCCCTTCGGAACAGGTGATGTGCACCATCTCTGTGGATGGCTATGCCAAGCGTGTCTCCCTGCGTTCCTACAACGCGTCCAACGATACGCTGTGCGGCATCAAGGAAGGCGACCGCCTGATCGGCTATCGGGAAGCGAACACGCTGGATACGCTGCTCTTCTTCACGGCCAGAGGCACTTATGGATATGTCTCGGTCTATGAGCTGGATGATGCCAAGTGGAAGGATGTCGGATCGCACATCAGCTCGGCCGTCAAGATCATCGCCGATGAGAAGATCGTGAACGCCTTTGTCACCAACGGATTCGATTCTTCGCTCTCGCTGCTGACGCTGAGCAAGAACGGGATGATCAAGCGCAGCCGGCTCAAGGAATATGAGGTCAGCCGCCATTCCCGGACGATGGTCAATATGAAGCTGAGCGAGGAAGATGAAGTGGTCGCCGTGCTGAGCGCCAGCGATGACGATGAGCTGATGATCGTCTCCGCTCAGGGCTATATCACCCGCTATCCGGTCAGCCTTGTCCCGCTGACCTCCCTGCGCTCCAAAGGCGTAAAGGCGATGAACCTCAGCGACGATCATGTCGTTTCCGCCTGTGTGTGGAAGGGGGACAGCGCACAGCTGCTGGCGATCAGCGACCAGTGCGCGATGAAGCGGATCCGTCTGAGCGATATCCCGGTATTGGGCAGGCCGACACGCGGCATCCGTCTGTGCAAGCGGGTCAAATCGAAGCCTTATGTGCTTGCGCATATCCGTGCCTTGCAGCTGCACGATTCCTTCATGCTCGTGCATGATGGCGAGGCGCAGCTCATGATGATGAAGGATATCTCGCTGATGAGCGTGGATGCCACGTTCTCTTCCCCGATCAAGAATACGAGCGACTTCTGTTTCTATGAACCGCTGGAGCGCATCGAAGCAGAACCGCCCATGCCTCAGGAAGAGCTGATCGCTGAAGATGAGAACATGCTGGAAGAAGATGAATACATAGACGGACAGATCAGCCTGTTTGATGAATAAAAAATGTGGAATTATGTGATTGACATGCAGCCATGCGAAGCTGTGCTATACTCAACATACTGGTGGTGATGAAAATGAAGAGATTACTGATTGCGATGCTGAGCGTCATGCTGTGCGCCTGCAGCTCGGCTTCTGCGGGAAACGGATGCGAGAATCTGGTGCAGGAGAGCGGAGAGCGCGCAAATATGAGCGGATATGAGATGCTGGAGGATGATGAGCACGTATTTTATCAGAAGACGATGGAGGAAGTGCTCGCGCTGTTCGAAGAAGGCAAGAGCGCAATCGTCTATCTGGGCTATGTGGGATGCCCGTGGTGTGAAGAGGCCGTGCCGATCATGAATGAAGTAGCCAAGGCAAAGGGGCTGACCATCTGTTATGCGCCTACATATGATGATGGAGAATATACGATCACCGATGAGATCGAGGAGCAGCTGTATTCCTATCTGGATGCATTCCTCGAGGAAGACGATGAGGGAGAAAAGCGCATGTATGTGCCGTATGTATTCGTCATCCGTGACGGCAAGGTCATTTCAGCTCATGAAGGAACCGTGGAATCCCATGATGCGCATGAGCGTCAGATGACGGACAGCGAGAAGATCGAGCTGACCAACACATATCAGGACATGTTCGCGGAGATTGCCTGCTAGGCAGTCTCCTTTCTTTCGGGACAAGAGCGGAGATCGAAACCGGCGCATGGCATAGCATGGCGCGGTGATGACATGTCTGCACCTTTCTATGCGTGGCTGAACCTGCTGCATGTGCTGCAGGTTCCCCGCGTGGTGATCATGATGGATCCGGCTGAAGCGCTGTTCATGCGGCTGACGCAGGCCCGGGTGAGCGCGCCGTGCTGGCGTGCCGGGCTGATTGTCTCTTCTCAGGGAAGGGCCGCGCTGTATGCGCTGCATGGCGCCGATGCGCATGTCGCGCGGCGGATCGGGGAATGCGCCGCGCAGACCATCGTGCTGCAACGAGCAGGCGGCGCTTTGGCACCGAAGATCGATGGCGCGCGCTGTCTTCTTTTGGAGGAAGAAGGCCCTGAAGAGGTCGAAAAGCGGCTCAACGAGATCCTGAACGCGCCTGTAAGATGAGATGCAGGCGCGTTTGCAGTTGAAAAAGCAGAAAAGCGATGCTATCATTCATGAGGAAAAAGGGGGAAGATCTTATGAAAAAAAGCACCGCAAATCTCATGCTGGTGCTGGTCACTGTCATATGGGGAGGGGGCTTCATCGCCACTTCGGCCGCCTTGGAGACATTCAGCCCATTTTACATCCTGATGATCCGCTTCGTCGGTTCTGCACTGCTTTCATTCGTGGTTGCCGCAAAAGCGATCAAGGAGATCAAGGCATCCACGCTGCGCAAGGGCATCGTTGCCGGCATCTTCTTGTTTCTCGCCTTTGCTTTTCAGACGTTCGGCCTGCAGGGGAGCACGGCAAGCACCAATGCCTTTCTGACATCCACGAATGTCATTTTCGTTCCGTATATCAGCTGGGCGATCTTTCGACGGCGCCCGACGATGCGGCAGATCCTGGCCTCGCTGCTCTGTGTGATCGGCATTTCGCTGCTGACGCTGAAGGGAGATGCGTTTTCCTTTGGCAAGGGAGAGTTCTATTCTCTGATGTGCGCAGTGTTCTTTGCAGCACATATCATCGCGCTGGACTGGGGGACAAAAGGAGAGAACGCGCTGGCGATCAACGCCTTGCAGATGCTGACCGCGGGGATCCTCTCGACGGCTTGCGCGCTGTTCTTTGATGCGCCGCCGCGTTCGGTGGACATGAGCGCCGTGCTCAGCGCGTTGTATCTGATCGCGGTCTCCACCTGCCTGGCGTTCCTGCTGCAGACAGCTGCGCAGAAATACACGAGCGCATCCAGCGCTTCGCTGATCCTTTCGATGGAATCGCTGTTCGCCTGCATCTTTTCGTTCTTGCTGCTGCATGAGCAGATCACCGTGATGATGATCGCCGGCGGCGCATTGATCCTGGCATCGATCGTCGTTGTCGAATATCATCCATCATCGGCAAACATTCAGCAGAAATCGACAGAAACGGCCGGGTGAGGAGCGTATACTGACGGCGGGTGAGAACATGAGGGCTTATGTGGTCAATCCGTCATTATATGATTTTCTTCGCGCCCATGCATCGATCCTGGATGAGATCGCCGGACTTGATCTCAAGGGGGAATGGATCGTGCGCATGGATGCGGAAACGCTTCATACGGCAGCCAGCTGTTATTTCGGCACGCCGGTGCACAGGGCGGGCGATACGCTGCAGCTGCGCTCGGCCATGCGGGAGGAACCGTTCGTACTGCGCGTGCATGAGGCGTTTCTGGAGCTGGAGGGGAACAAACGCGACCCTTTCCTCGAATGGATCCAGCGTCGCTTTCGCAGCGTGATCCTCGTGACAGAGGAGACTGCTCACCAAACGGTTTGAGCAGTTTATTACATTTGTATATTGTCAATAACTCGGAAAAATAGTAAAATATTCAATAGTGTTAGGAGGAATACGTATGAGTGTTGAATTGGGTCTGTCAATCGGCTGTACATTGATAGGACTGATTATCGGAGGATTCCTTGGGTTTTATTTCACTCGCAGGAAGTTTGAAAAAGAGCTGAAGGAAAATCCGCCGATCAACGAAAAGATGATTCGTGCCATGTTCCTGCAGATGGGAAGAAAGCCGTCTGAGGCGCAGATCAAACAGATCATGAGATCGGTGAACGCAAATCGATAAACACGGGCAGTGCCTGTGTTTTTTCTTACAATTTCAAAAGATTCGCACCAGGAGGACGAAGCGGATGATATACTGAACATGGTGATCAGAAATGAAGAAATTATTGAAGCTGATGCTGGTGAGCGTCTTGCTCATCATCGTCGCAGGCGCATCGATATTGATCTATCAGGGCCATGCCGAATATGAACGGCTCGTTCAGGATCATCCGCTGGAACAGGTGATCAGGCAGGTGCAGAGCGATGAAGATTATACCCAGATCGAGGAGATCTCTTCTTATCTGCTGGATGCGACGGTCAGCGTCGAGGACAAAAATTTTTACAGTCACGGCGGCGTGGATCTGGCCGGCGTCACCAGGGCGGTGCTGAGCAATCTTCTGGGTATCGGCGAGCCCAGCGGCGGCAGCACCATATCTCAGCAGCTGTGCAAGAATCTGTATTCGCTGTTCTATGATCAGTCGCTGACGCGAAAGATCACAGAAGCCTTTCTGACGTATGAGCTGGAGGGCATCTGCACCAAAGATGAGATCCTGGAGCTCTATGTGAACGTGATCAACTATGGAGATGGATATGCCGGCATACGCGAAGCCAGCATCGGGTATTTCGGCAAAGAGCCTTCTCAGCTGACGCTTGATGAGGCGAGCCTGCTGGCCGGCATCCCACAATCACCGGCGAACTTTCAGCTGAGCGATCATATGGAGAATGCCCGTGCCAAGCAGGAGGTCGTGCTAGAAGCGATGGTCAGAGAGGAGAAGATCACGCAGGAGGAGATGGACGGCATTACTGGATCTGGCGGACAATGAGCGGCTGTGCCGCTTTTTTTGTACAGAAACGACATTTTTAATTGCAATTGTCCTTCGGTTTATGTATAATAAAGTGGCATGCCCGAGTGGTGAAACTGGTAGACGCAACGGACTCAAAATCCGTCGGTAGCGATACCGTGCCGGTTCGAGTCCGGCCTCGGGCACCATATCATTCTCTTCGAAAAAAAGCAAAAAAAATGCTTGACGGAAAAGGGAGAGGATGGTAATATAAACGAGCGCTGAGCGGAGGAGCCGCGAGGCGAGGAAA
>UQPV01000033.1 GCA_900543035.1 uncultured Solobacterium sp. | reverse complement strand
GGTTATAAGAGGTTGATAGAAAGGAAAAGGTATATTGTAGTGACCGCTAGATGAGTCTTTTACAATATACCAGGAGAGAAACGATGGCTGATACGATATTTGACTGGCTGAAGCGCAACGGCATTTCCTTTTCGGATCGCAGGCTGATCCTGGAGGCGCTGACGCATTCTTCTTATGTGAATGAGCATAAGGAAGCGGGCCATGACAATGAACGACTGGAATTCATGGGCGACGCGGTCCTGCAGGTGTGGACCAGCCGCAAGCTGATCATGCTGGAGCCTGCGCTCAGCGAAGGACAGATGACCACGCTGCGGGCGCAGCTGGTCTGTGAGGAAGCGCTTGCCCGCTACAACCGGCAGCTGGGCTGGGGCGCCTATCTGCGGCTGGGCATAGGCGAGGAAAAAAGCGGCGGCAGAGAGCGGGATTCTCTGCTGGCGGACATGTTCGAGGCCATGCTGGGCGCGCTGTATCTCGATCAGGGCATGGAGCCGGTCACGAAGATCCTCGAGCAAGTGCTCACCCCGGCGATCAAGGCGCCGAAAAGCGAGACGCTGATCGACTATAAGACCCGTCTGCAGGAAGTGGTGCAGGCGGATACGCGCAAGACGCTGCGTTATGAGCTGCTCGGCATGGAAGGGCCGAGCAATCATCCGGAATTTGAAATGGCCGTGCTGCTGGATGACATCGTGCTGGGCACCGGGAAGGGAAACTCGAAGAAACGCGCAGAGCAGATGGCGGCCAAAGCGGCATTTGACAAGATGGCGCGGTGAGGGCATGAACAAGGCAAAAACGCTGATCGTCCTCGTCTGCAGCTGTGTCCTGACGCTGATGATGCCTTTGGGGGCACACGCGCAGGAAGAGGAGGCTGCGGACATCCATGCGCGCTATGCGGCAGCGGCAGACCTGCAGACGATGCAGGTGCTGTATGAGCAGGACGCGCAGAAGAGGATGTATCCGGCTTCGCTCACCAAGGTGCTCACCGTGCTGACTGCCATGGACGAGATCGATGATCTGGAGGAGACGGTCACGATCAGCATAGAGATGCTCACGGGGCTGGAAGACGGTGCCCTGAGCATCGCCGGCTTCCTGCTTGGCGAGGAGGTCACCATGCGCGATCTCATCTATGGCGCGCTGCTGCCCAGCGGAGCAGATGCCTGCCAGGCCCTCGCCGTCGCTTTGTTCGGCAGCGAGGAAGCGATGGCGGCCGCAATGAATGAAAAAGCTTCATCCATCGGCATGACGCATTCCCATTTCACCAATACGGTGGGGATGCATGATGCGGATCATTATACGACTGCCGCTGATCTTGTGCTGCTCATGCGGCAGGCATGGCAGAACGAGACGATCAAGGCGGCGATGTCTGCTTCTGCATACACCACGATGCCCAACGACCTGCACGGCGAAGGGCTGAGCCTGGAGAGCTCCTGGATCAGGCAGTTTGCGTATGCGGATGAAGAGAACGTCTATGTGAAAGGGGCAAAGACCGGCTATACGCCGCAGGCGGGCTATTGTCTGGCGAGCGTCTGTGAGATCCAGGGCCGCGAGGTGATCGTCATCGTCGCCGGCGTGCAGGCAGAGACGACATTTCAGGGCGAAACGGCATCGGATACGACAGCGATCTGCACGCAGATCGATACGCAGATGCGCACGGAAAATGTCCTGCAGGCCGATGAGCCGGCAGGCATGCTCGATCTGCGCCACACGTTCCACGATCCTCTGCCCATCCAGAGCGAAGAGGATGTCGATGTCTGGGTGAGCAAAAAGGAGGATGCGCAGCTTCAGGTCAGCGTCCGATATGAAGTGAGCCAGGCGCCGGTCAGCGAAGGAGAGCGCATCGCACAGATCGAGATCTGCGCAGGAGATGAGCTGCTGCTGACGCTGCCCGTCTATGCGGAAGAAGATATCAGCGCCGAGACCGGCGCCGTGATCATCGATACCATACAGGATGTGATGATGCCCTATGGCTTTCTGGCCTGCATCTGCGCAGGCGCCTTCATCCTGATATGGAGAAAAAGAGAACAGAGGGAAAAGAAAGAGGGAATTTGAGTGTTTGATTTTGAAACGGTGATCCACCGTGGGGAAGACAGTGAAAAATGGCGCGGGGCAAAGGCGCGCGGAGAACTGCCGCTGTGGGTGGCAGATATGGATTTCCCCTGTGCACCGGCCATTCAGAAGGCGCTGGAAAAACGGGTGAAGGAACAGATCTACGGATATACGACCGGCATGGATGAGGAATACCGCGGCATCGTCTGCGATTATTACCGCCGTCATTTTGACTGGACGTTCGATCCGCAGGACATCTACTTTACCGGCGGGGTCGTGCAGGCCATCTCCATCTTGTGCGGACTGCTTTGCGCGCAGGGAGAAGGCATCGTGATCCAGACGCCGGTCTATCATCCTTTCCGCCGCCAGATCGAGGCCAATCACCGCCGCTGCGTGGTGAATCCGCTGATCCGCCATGCGGATGGCAGCTATACGATGGACCTCGCTGACCTTGAGGAGAAGTTCCAGGATCCATCCGTCAAAGGGATCCTGCTTTGTTCCCCGCACAACCCGGTGGGCCGGGTGTGGAAGCCGGAAGAGCTTTGCGCGTTGGCAGAGCTTGCCGTGCGCTATGATAAATGGATCATCAGCGATGAGATCCATGCCGATATCGTGAAGGCCGGCTTTACGCATCATGTCCTGGATGCGCTGTGCCCGCAGCTTGCCGATCATATCATCACCTGCACCGCTCCGACCAAGACATTCAATCTGGCCGGCGTAGAGTGCTCCCATGTCATCATCCATGATCCGAAATGGAAAGCGCTGTGGGAAGAGAAGGTGGTGCGGCAGATGTGCATCAGCGAGCCGAACTGCTTTGCGATCAGCGCGCTCAAGGCAGCGTTCAGCGAATGCGATGAATGGCGTGCGCAGATGAACCGCAAGGTCGATGAAAATGAAGCGTGGGTCACGCAGTTTCTGCGCGAGCAGCTGCCAGAGGCCGTGATCTCCCCGCGTGAGGGCACATATCTGATGTGGGTCGATCTCTCCGCATATGAACCGGATCCCCATGTCCTGGATCAGCGCATTCGCGAACATGCCCGCGTGCATTTCAATGACGGGGCCATGTTCGGGGAAGAAGGCGCCGGTTTCCAGCGCATCAACATCGCCTGCCCGCAGGTCATCGTGCAGGAAGCGATGGAACGTGTCGCGCAGGAGCTGCGGAAGTAAACGCAAATGGTCGAGCGAAAGAACAGCGGTCTTGATGATCCTGTTCTTTTTTTGCCGGCCGCATGAACGAGCGGAAAACGCTGTATTTTATCGTTAAAAGGTGATAAGATGTTGGTACTTGAAATGAGGGTTGTGCATGAAACTGAGTGTCACTGATCTTGCGAAAAAGCTGCAGATGGATGAAGAAACGCTCTCTGCCCTGGAGGGCGGTTCTTTTTCCATGAAGCCGGTGTATCACCGCCGGTCCAATACCCTGTCCATCCAGCTCCATCTGGAAAAGGCGCTGTCGTTCGGGGTGCGTGAGCGGCTGCTGGCGCGCATGCAGAAGGAGCTTCAGGTCAAGGTGGACCTGCGTGTGGAGGCAGCGGATGGCACGGTGGGCATCATGGATCTGCTCGACTATCTGCAGCATTTCGTTTCGCTGCAGCCGCAGCTGCGCGTCTTCACGGAGACGCTTCCCTCGCTGCAAGAGGAAGATATCGTCTATCAGGTGCGCAGCGATGAGACGATCGCCGCGCTGGAGGCGGGCCTGCCGGCACTGTATGATTATCTGAGCCAGGCCGGGATCCGCATGAAGGTGAAGATGGAACGTGCGGAGAACGGGAATGACATCCCTGCCGTGCAATGCGCCGCATCCGCCAAAGAGCGGCCGCCTGAACCGCAGCCGGAGCGGAAAAAGTATCGCCGCAAGAGCGTCAAGCCGGAAGATCATATCGCGCTGCCGATTCGGGACCTGCAAGAGGGCATGTCCGATGTGATGATCAAGGGCCGTGTCTTCCAGAGCGAATTCAAGACGTTCAAGACCGGCAAAGGCCTGCAGACGCTGTATGTCAGCGACGATGATGAGGCGATCATCATGAAGCGCTTTGAGCGCGGCGCGATGAGCCGGGAAGTTCTGGAGGAGATCAAAGAAGGCGACTATGTGGAAGCGTACGGCAGCGTGGTCAACGACGATTTCCTCTCCGATATCGCATTCATGCCCAACCTCGTCAAAAAGGTCGATCCGCCCGCCGTGCGCAAGGATGACGCCAAAGAAAAGCGGGTGGAGCTTCATCTGCACACCAATTTCTCAGAGATGGACGGCGTGTGCGACATCGCGGAATACATCAAGACAGCAGACGCGTGGGGCATGGACGCCATCGCCTGCACGGACCATCTGGTCGTCCAGGCATTCCCTAAGGCGCAGTCTACCCTGGCTGCGGTGAACAAGAAACGGGAGAAGCCGATGAAGATGCTGTATGGCGTGGAGATGAACATGGTGGATCCGGCGCTGCAGATCGTTTACAACGCCAATGACACGGTGCTGGAGGAAGGCACATACTGTGTATTCGACCTGGAGACGACCGGATTGTCCTCGCGCTATGACCACATCATCGAGTTCGGCGGTCAGATCGTGGAGAACCGTTCCTGCGTGAAGAGCCTGCAGCTGTTCATCCGTCCGCCCCAGCAGCTCAGCGGCTTTACGACAGAGCTGACGGGCATCACGGAAAAGGATGTGGAAAACGCGCCGACATTTGAGGAATGTGTGGATCAGATCCTCGACTTCATCGGCGATCATATCCTGGTCGCGCACAATGCGTCGTTCGACTTCTCGTTCCTGAATTCTTCACTGAAGCGCATCGGCAGAAAGCCGTTGGACAACCCGGTGATCGATACGCTGGATCTGGCGCGCTCGCTGCAGGCGGACCGCAAGGCCTATACGCTGGGCGCGATCTCCCGCTCTTATGGCATCACCTATGATTCGGAAGTGGCGCACCGGGCGGATTATGATGCGGATGTGCTGGCGCAGACGTTCCTGCACATGCTCAATGAGCTCAAGGAAGTGAAGACGCTGCGCGAGCTGCAGGACATGCAAAATCCGGAGAGCTTCAAGAAGGTGCGCACGAAGCACGTGATCGTGTTTGCGCGCAATCAGGCGGGGCTCAAGGAGCTGTTCGAGCTGGTCACGCTCAGCCATACGACCTATCTGGCTTACAATGGCAAGACGGCGCTCTCCGGCGTGGCGGAGCCGCGCATCCCGCGCATCGAGATCGAGAAGCGCCGGATGAACGGCAACCTGCTCATCGGCAGCGGGTGCGCAAATGGTGAGGTGTTCGAGATGGCCCAGACCAGGGACGCGGACGTGCTGGAACAGGTGATGCGCTTTTATGACTATATCGAGCTGCAGCCGCTGGAAAACTACCGGTATCTGATCGACCGCAATTCCATCGTCGATGAGGATCGGCTCAAGGAGATCCTGCAGGGCATCATCGATATGGCTGACCGGCTGGGCAAGCCCATCGTGGCCACCAGCGACGCGCACTATGTGCATCCGCGGCAGAAGCGGATCCGCGACATCTACATCAATTCGCAGGCGACCGGCGGCGTCCGGCATCCGCTGTATGTATACAATGCCCAGCGCCGTCATCATACCATCGCGCCGGATCAGCACCTGCGCACGACCGGGGAAATGCTCAGCGAGTTTGCCTGGGTGGGAGATCGGGCATATGAGTTCGTCGTCACCAACACCAGGAAGATCGCCGATCAGATCGAAGTGATCTATCCGGTCAAGGATAAGCTGTATCCGCCGGATATCGAAGGCTCAGACCAGAAGCTGAGCGATATCTGTTATGAGAACGCCAGAAAAAAATATGGCGATCCGCTGCCGGAGATCGTGGAACAGCGATTGAAGCGGGAGCTGGACAGCATCATCGGCGCCGGCTACTATGTGGTCTATTATATCTCGCATCTGCTGGTGAAGAAGAGCCTGGAGGACGGCTATCTGGTCGGCAGCCGCGGATCGGTGGGATCGAGCTTCGTGGCGACGATGTCCAACATCACCGAGGTCAATCCGCTTCCGCCTCACTATGTCTGCCCGAAATGCAAATATTCGCATTTCTATACGGACGGCAGCGTGCTCAACGGATTTGACCTTCCGGACAAGGCATGTCCGCACTGCGGCACGATCATGCGCGGAGACGGTCAGGATATCCCGTTTGAGACGTTTTTGGGCTTTGAAGGAGACAAGGTGCCGGATATCGATCTGAACTTCTCCGGAGATTATCAGCCGACGGCGCATGCCTACACCAAAGAGGTGTTCGGAGATGAGCATGTCTTCCGTGCCGGAACGGTCGGCACGGTGCAGACGCAGACGGCATTCGGCTACATCAAGGGCTATGAGGAAGCGATGGGCATCGAGGGCACCATCCGCAATCCGAAGCGCGTAGAGCTCGCTAAGGAGTGCGAGGGGGTCAAACGGACGACCGGCCAGCATCCGGGAGGCATCGTCGTGGTGCCGCTGGATATGGATGTGCATGATTTTACGCCTGTGCAGTATCCGGCCAACAATCCGTTCGCAGAGTGGAAGACGACCCATTTCGACTTCCATCAGATCCATGACAACATCCTGAAATTTGATATCCTGGGCCATGTCGATCCGACGGCGATGAAGATGCTGGAGCGCATGAGCGGCATCGATGTGCGCACCATCCCGATGAACGATCCGGACACGATGAGCATCTTCTCCAGCGTGGACGCCTTGCATATCGACACCAGCAAGAATACGGAAGCGACCGGCGCGGCCGGCATTCCGGAGTTCGGCACGACTTTTGTCCGCGGCATCCTCGAGCTGACGAGGCCGACGACCTTTGATGAGCTGCTGAAGATCTCCGGCCTGAGCCATGGCACGGATGTCTGGCTGGGCAATGCCAAGGATCTGATCGATCAGCATATCTGTACGCTGAAAAGCGTCATCGGCTGTCGTGATGACATCATGGTGTATCTGCTGCACAAGGGGATGAAGCCGAAGCTGGCGTTCACCATCATGGAATCGGTCCGTAAAGGAAAAGGGCTGAAGGATGAGTGGATCCCGGAAATGAAGGCAGCGGGCGTGGAAGACTGGTATATCGAGTCTTGCCGCAAGATCAAGTATATGTTCCCTAAGGCGCATGCGGTGGCCTATGTCATGATGGCGATCCGCATCGCCTGGTTCAAGGTGCATCTGCCGCTGTTCTATTACTGCATGTTCTTCTCGATCCGCTGCGATGGCTATGACATCGAGACGATGATCAAGGGCGAGGCGAGCATCCGGATGAAGATGGATCAGATCCGGGCGCTGTCGCACAGCAATGAACGCGGCGTGAAGCCTTCCAAGAAAGATCAGGATGTATACTCCACCCTCGAGCTTGCGCTGGAGATGGTATTGCGCGGCTATCGGTTCTCCAATATCGACATCAACCGGTCGGCCGCCGCAGAATTCATCGTAGATCCGGATGATAAGAACGCCATCATCCCGCCGTTTACGAGCATCGACGGCCTGGGGGAGAGCGTGGCGGAGTCCATCGTCAGGGCCCGTGAGGAAGCGCCGTTCCTCTCTAAGGAGGACCTGCTCAAGCGCACTTCGCTGAGCCTGACGCTCATGAAGAAGCTGGAGGCGCTCGGTTCGCTGGATGGCATGCAGGAAGAAAATCAGATGACGCTGTTTTGATCATGATACACTTCGCTGAAGATGATCCGGATGAGGGATCATCTCTGAGGCGGGGTGTTTTTTTTGCCTGATGCGGCAAGGAAGGAAAAATGAAAGGGCTGGCAGAAAAAAGCAATGACAATTTCGCTTGAACTGCTCTGGAATGGCTGTACTTTTGAAATCAATTTCAATATAATAGTACGGAAAAGGAGTGGAAAAGAATGACTTTTGTAATGTTCCTGCTGGGGCTTGTCCCGATCCTGTGGATGATCCTGGCACTGATCGGCTTCAAATGGGCCGGCTATAAGGCGAGCATCGTCGCGATGCTGCTGGCTGCGGTCCTTTCTGTCACCGTCTGGAAGCTGCCGCTCATCGATACCGCGACGGCTGCGCTGGAAGGCTTCGCTATGGCGGCATGGCCGATCATCCTGGTCATCATCGCCGCCGTCTTTACATACAACCTGACTCTGCGCACCGGCAAGATGGAGGTCATCAAGCGGATGATCACCAGCGTGTCGAGCGATAAGCGCATCCTGGTGATCCTGATCGGCTGGTGTTTCGGCGGGTTCATGGAAGGCATGGCCGGATTTGGCACGGCCATCGCTATCCCGGCGGGAATGCTGGCCGGGCTCGGATTTCCGCCGCTGCTCGCCTGTCTGGTCTGCCTGGTCGCCAATGGCACGCCGACGCCCTTTGGCTCCATCGGCATCCCGACCGTGACGCTGGCCAACCTGGTCGGTCTGGACAATGCGGCGCTGGCGTTCACTGAGACGCTTCAGCTCGCGCCGCTGATGCTGCTGTCCCCGTTCATCATGGTCATGATCACCGGCAAGGGGTTCAAGGCCTTGAAGGGCGTCAGCCTCATCACGCTGATCTCCGGTCTGTCGTTCGTCCTGCCGCAGCTGGCGGTGACATATTTCGTCGGCAGTGAGCTCGCCGTCGTGGTCGGTTCCATCTGCTCGCTGCTGGTGACCATCGCCGCGGCGATGCTGCATGAGCGCAGGTCTTCCGCTCCAACGGAATATCGGATGGAGATGCCGAAGAGCGATCATTCGCTGACGGTCAAAGAGGCGCTGGTCGCCTGGTCTCCGTTCATCCTCGTCTTCGTCTTCCTGCTGTCCACCAGCAAGCTGATCGCGCCGGTCAACGCATTCCTCAATCAGTTCAGCACGGCGGTGCCGATCTATACCGGGGAAGGGGCCGCGCCGTATACCTTCACGTGGATCAACACGCCGGGCATCTGGATCTTTCTGTCCGCGTTCATCGGCGGCTTCATCCAGCGGGCAACGCTGAAGGAGATGCTCTATGTGCTGAAGGCGACACTGGTGCAGATGTCCAAGACGATGGTGACGATGCTGTGTGTGCTGGCGACGGCCAAGATCATGGGCTATTCCGGCATGATCACCAGCATCGCGAATATGTTCGTGCTCACGCTTGGTTCGCTGTATCCGCTGGCCGCTCCGCTGATCGGCGCCCTGGGCACATTCGTGACCGGCAGCGGGACGAGCTCTTCGGTGCTGTTTGGCAATGTGCAGCTGCAGGCCGCAAACGCCATCGGCGCCAATGCGTATTGGATGGTCGCGCTCAACAGCCTCGGCGTGGCAGCCGGCAAGATGCTGGCGCCGCAGAGCATCGCGATCGGCCTTGTTTCGGTCAACGAGAGCGGGAAGGACGGCGAGCTGCTGAAAAAGGTGCTCCCGTATACCGTGCTCTATCTGGTGATCATGGCATTGATCGCTTATTTCGGCCTTCCGCTGTTTGAATCATTGCATCTGTTTTCCTGATCATCTGGCACAGTCTTCGGATTGTGCCTTTTCTTTTTGCGCTCTGCAACTTTGTCTTCTGCTTGAATGGTCTTATATATGCAGGGGAGGAGAGCTTATGCAGGAGCAGATCATCGATGGCAGATACAGGATATGCGGGAGGATCGGCCAGGGCGGCATGTCGACGGTCTACTTGGCAGAGGAGCTGCAGACGAAGGAGCAGGTCGCTCTCAAATGGGTCAGACGGGCGCAGATGCGGCGCTTCGGGATCAGCGAACAGGATGTGCAGCGGGAAGCGGAGCTGATGCGCGGGATCGATCATCCTGCGCTGCCGCGCATCCGGGAGCAGTTCGTCAGTGAGGATGGCTGCATCATCGTGATGGACCGGGTGAAGGGACAGACGCTGGCGGACATCCTGCATAGGGACGGCACGCTGTCTGTGCGGCAGACGTGTGATCTGGGCATCCGCCTGTGCCAGGTGCTCTCCTGTATGCACGCCGCGCATCCGCCGGTGATCTATCGGGACATGAAGCCGGAAAACGTCATGATCGATGAACAGGGCGGCGTGCATCTGATCGATTTCGGCATCGCCTGCCGCTATGGCGCACAGGAGCGCGATGTCCGCTTCCTGGGCACGCCGGGCTATGCGCCTGCAGAGCAGCTCGCCGGGGAGCGCTGCGATCCGCGCACCGATATCTATGCGCTGGGCAAGACGCTCTGGCAAGCGGCGTATGGCAGAGAAATGAATGAGCAGGCGCAAAAGACGAGGCTGCAGCGCATCCTGGCGCGCTGCATGGAGAAACGCATGCAGGAGCGTTATCCCAACTGCCGCTGGCTGGCCAAGGATCTGCGCCGGTGCAGGCATCGAAAGGCCATCCTGCTGAGCAGGGCGCTGACCGCCTCTGCGCTGACCGCCATGAGCGTGCTGCTCATCTGGCAGGGCACAGGCTCCAGCGAGGACGCCGTGCTGCGCAAGAGCCGCCGCTTGATCCAAGCGGTGCAGGCAGACGGGAGATTCACGCTGGAGGAAGAGGAAGAACTGCTGGCGTGGGTAGAGGCCTGCGGATCACAGCGCGTACGCGCGCAGACATCCTATATGCTGGGCGAACTGTACTGGCAGATGTATCCGGGCATGCAGGAAGCCAGCGCATGGCAGAGGATGAAGCTGGCCATTCCCTGGTTCGTCAACGCGATGGCGGATGAAGCGCTGCAGGACGATGCCCGCGCATATGTGGCCATAGGGACGTTTTATCAGCGCATGGCATCGGATGATCTGCAGGCGGAGGAGCTTTCGGCCCTGTGGAGACAGATGCGGGCATCGCTGCAGGAGAGGGCCGGCGATGAGGATCTGCAGCTTCAGCTATGCACGGCAGTCTGCATCATGTGCGGGGAACACGATGTACTGTTAGCGGAGGCGGGCATCAACAGGGAAGCGCAGAAAGCCATGCTTGTGCGTGTGCAGGCCAGGCTGGATGAGCTTCCTGCAGAAAAGACAGCGGCGCTGCGGGAACACGCCCGTGCGCTGGAAGAAGCCGCAGATGCGGCAGAAAGGAAGGATGAATGAGACATCAGCTTTGGAAAGGGATCGCAGCCGGCGTGCTGCTGCTGAGCCACAGCGGCATCATGGCAGAAGCCAGGGAAGCCGAGCTGCTGCAGATCCTCGAGGTGGACATGCAGCATATGGGAGAGCCATGGCAGAATGAGGAATGGGTAAATGATCCGGTCGTGATCCGGGTGAAGACCAACCGGGGAGAGGATGTGCAGCTGGGCTGTTCCAGGAGCACTGATCCGCCGCAGCTATGGCATGGATCGCTCTGCCTGCAGGAAGGCGGAGACTGGTTCTTGTTCGCGCGGGATGAGGAGGGGGAGGTCTCAGCACCGCTGCTGCTTCAGGACCTGCGCATCGATGGTGAAGCGCCGGAATACGGATGGGAGAATCTGATCGTGGAGCGCGACTGGAAGACGCAGACCGGCAGCTTCCGCCGCGACCTTGCGCGCGATGCCGCCCAGGGCATCACATCGCTGCGCATGCGCAGGAGCGATGAAGCGTGGCAGGAGGTAGGAGAAGAGACGGTATATTTCCAGGGAAATGAAATCATTACCTTTCAGGCGGAGGATGCGGCCGGCAATGTGAGCGAGACGACGCTGACGTTTTGCAGCATCGATGATCAGGCGCCTGAGCTGGACATCTCGTTTGCCCAGCCGCAGATCAGCGCCGTGGTGCAGCAGGCTGATATCGTTTTGCGCGATGCGCATCCCGATGAGAAAGCGGGATATGCGCTGCTGGAGAAAGACGGCGTCTCGCAGCGGATCGATCTGTGCTGGCAGGAATGCGCGGACGGCCTGATGGCCCGGCTGCATGTGGAAGGGGAAGGCAGCTATCGCTTGACGGTCATCGCGGCGGACCGTTCGGGAAATCAAAGCGAAGAGACGGTGTCGTTCATCATCGATGAGCATGCGCCCATCATCGATCATCAGCTTGCTCAGCAGCGCCCATCCTGCGATGGACCGCTCCGTCTGAAGATCCGCGTAAAGGAGGAGAACTTTTGCGAAACAGGGGTCTCTTTGCTGGGCAGCTATGCGGACGTGCCGCTGACCTGGACAGAAGAAGACGGCTGGCATGCTGCCGAACTGACGCTGACGCAGGATGGCCGCTATGAAGGAAAGGTCATCGTCCGCGATATGGCCGGGAATGTCAAAGAGCATGCGCTTCCTTCGCTTGTCGTGGATACGCAGAAGCCCGTGGTCCGCATCGAAGGCATTGATGAACGGCCGCGCGCTGAAGGCGTGATGAACGCGCAGGTGACGGTCATCGAGGACGATCCTGATCTGCAGAGCATCGACCTTTGCATCATCGGCAGCGACGGTCATGTGCAGACGGTGCGTCCGCAGATCATAAGCCAGGCAGACGGATTATGCCTGAAGGTCTCTGACCTGGACAGCCGGCTGCTTCAGGATGATCGCTATACGCTGCGTGTCTCTGTGATGGATCAGGCGGGAAACCAAAGCGAGCAGGAAGCCTTTTTCCGGATCAACCGCTTCGGTTCGCTGTTTTCGATGTCCAAAGGCGGCGAAGAAGAGCCGCTGGTCATCCAGGAGCGCAATGTCGATCAGATCGAACAGGTGCAGATCGTCCTGCGCATGAACGATGAGCTGAAGGTGCTGGAAGAGGGCAGAGACTATGCGCTCCATCATGCGCTGAACGCGTGGAATGAATATGCGTATGTGCTCGATCCCGCGCTGTTTCAGCAGGATGGAAGCTACAGCGTCAGCGTGCTGTCTACGGATGCGGCCGGAAACCGTAACCGCTCTTCTGCGCAGCTGCCGATGCGGTTCACCGTGGACAGACAGCCGCCGCAGATCCGCTCGCTGGGCGCAGAGGACAGCGGCGGGGAGAAGAAGCTGAAGCTGATGATCACCGACGCCTTCGATGTGCGGGACATCCGGGTCACGATCGATGGAGATCAGACGTCCTGGCATAAGCAGGGCGGCGTTTACTATGTCACGCTGCCGAAGATGACGCAGGGCGCGCAGATCCATGTGGAGGCGGAAGATGTCAACGGGAACGCTGGATGGCTGGTGATCGATGGAGCGGACATCATGGAAGAGGAAGCAGGAAGCGGATGGGCGCTGCCTGTGCTGGTGACCATGACCGCATTGACAGCGCTTGCATATGGGATGAAAAAAGCCAGGAAGCTGCTTTTGTTTCCGCATCGATTCTGATAAAATGGTGCTGTTAGAGAGGATGATGATGGATGTGGGCATACGAAAGTGTGTTTTATCAGATTTACCCCCTCGGATTCTGCGGAGCGCCATTTGAGAATGACGGCTGTCTCTGTCACAGGATCCGGAAAGTGGAGGATTGGATCCCGCAGCTGAACAGGCTGGGCGTGAATGCTGTCTATTTCTCACCGGTATTTGAAAGTGATACGCACGGCTATAATGCACGCGACTATCAGAAGATCGACTGCCGGCTGGGCACCAACGCGGACTTTGCCGGGCTGTGCCAGCGCCTTCACGCGCAGGGCATCCGGGTCGTGCTGGACGGGGTGTTCAACCATGCCGGCCGCGGCTTCTGGGCTTTTCAGGATGTGCTGGCACATCGCGAGGCTTCGCCTTACCGCGACTGGTTCTATCTCAATTTTCAAGGCGATTCTCCGTATCATGACGGGCTTTGGTACGAAGGCTGGGAAGGCAACTATGATCTGGTGAAGCTGAACCTGGATAATCCGCAGGTGAAGGACTATCTGTTTTCCTGCATCAGTGGCTGGGTCAGTGAGTTTGATATCGACGGGCTGCGGCTGGATGTGGCATATTGTCTGAAACCGGAGTTTATCCGGGAGCTGCGCGTCTTCTGCGACGGGCTGAAGCCGGACTTCTTCTTGGTCGGAGAACTGCTGCATGGGGATTACAACCGCTGGGTCGGCGAAGGGCTGCTGCACAGCGCCACCAACTATGAATGTTACAAGGGACTGCATTCCAGCTTCAACAGCATGAATCTCTTTGAGATCATGCATTCGCTGAAGCGCCAGTTCGGTCCTGAACCATGGACGCTGTATCGGGGAAAGCATCTGCTCAGCTTTGTGGATAACCACGACGTCTCCCGCATCGCGAGCGTGCTGCAGGAACCAAGGCATCTGCCGCTGATCTATGCGCTGATGTTCGCCATGCCGGGGATCCCCTGTATCTATTATGGAAGCGAATGGGGCGCAAAGGGAGAAAAGCGCGACGGTGATCCGGCATTGCGGGTCAGCTTTGACGCGCCGCAGTTCAACGCGCTCAGCGAGTGGATCAGCGTGCTGGCCAGGATCAAGCGGCAGTCAGCGGCGTTGTGCTATGGCGATTTCCACGATGTGCTGATCACGAACCGCCAGTGTGTGTTCGCACGCAGAAGCGAAGAGGAATGCGTGTGGACGCTGATCAACGCGGACAGCGAACCGTATCTGTTCCGCACCGGAGCAGCGGGAAAGCAGGCATGCAGCCTGATCGATGATGCGCGCTTCACGATGGAGGAGGAAATGGTCCTTGCGCCTTACAGCGCAAAGCTGCTCAGGATCGAGGAGTGAATGAGGCAGGAGAGGGACTGCCAAGCGTTTTCCAAAGAAAAAGGCGGGAGAGATCCCGTCTTTTGTCCATTTAGGCGGCCGCTGAAGAACGATCGCAGCCTGTCTTATCGCATGGCCTCCTGAGCGATGGCATGGCCGATCTCGGTATATCGGTCCAGGTCGTCTTCGCTCGGCGTGTAGCACTGGGAGAGCACGGCGTCGCTGGCCAGGGCGAATCCGGCATCCTGCAGCCGTTCGTTGATGGTCTTTACGGTGTTGCCGAACCATCCGTAGGCGCCGAAGCCCAGCGCTTTCTTTCCCTTGATCTTGCATGACGCGAGCTTGTCGATGAATCCGGCGATCTCCGGGGACATCGCGTTGTTGTAGCAGCCGCTGCCGACCAGGACGACGCTGGCGTCCAGGATCTCCTTCATGATGATGCTGCTGTCGGTCAATGAATGCTGGTAGACCTTGACCTCCATCCCGGCCTCTCCCATTCCTTCGGCCAGCGCTTCGGCCATCTGGCGGGTGTGGCTCCATACGCTCTCATAGACGATGACGGCCTTGTCTGTGCTGCGGAAAGAGGCAAAGCCTTCGTATGCTTCCAGGAGCTGAGGGATGTAGCTTTTCCAGATGATGCCGTGTGCCGGCGCGATCATCTCGATTTCCAGGTTCATCTCCTGGATCTGCCGCAGCTTTGCACTGACCTGTGCGCCATAGGGCATGACGATGTTGGCATAATATTCTTTTGCTTTGTCCAGGCAGAAGCTGAGGTCATGGGCTTCATCGAACAGCTTGAAGCTGACGATGTGCTGACCGAAAGCGTCATTGGAAAAGACGATCTTTGCTTCCGCGTCATAAGTGAGCATGTTGTCCGGCCAGTGGATCATCGGCATCTCGACGAACGTGAACTGATGCTTGCCGGTGCTCAGCGTATCTTTGGTCTTGACCCGATTATATTCCACTTCTTTGAAATACTGCTTCATCATGTTGTTCGCGCCGGCGTTGGACGCGTAGACCTTGGCCTGCGGATAAGCGCGCATGACGTGGAGGAAACCGCCGGAGTGATCCGGTTCCGCATGCTGCACGATGATGTTGTCGACGGGGCGATCGCCGATCACGCTGCGGATCCGCTCCAGCATCTCTTCGGCGAATTCTTCTTCGACCGTATCAAACAGCGTCACTTCATCGTCTACCACCAGATAGGCGTTGTATGTGGCGCCTTCCTGTATCGGATAAAGGCTTCCGTGAAAGTGACGGTTGTTGAAATCACGGACGCCGACCCAGTAAATATCTTCTTTGATCTGAATGCCTTTTTTCATCTGTTTCACCTCGCCAAACATTTTATTCTATCTGTGCTCAAATGTCCATTGATTTTATATTTGCGCAGCGGCTTGCCGGCATGATGAAAAAATGTCTGAATATGAAATCGTTTTCTTTGGATTACGCAGGAAATAGGAGTATAATAAAAACAGAGTTCTTGGACTTGAACAGGAGGTAGATCTGAAATGATTATTCAAAGCAAGAGAGTCTGGGTCTTGGGGCAGTGGCTTGAGGCGCAGGTGGAAGTGGAAGAAGGCAAGATCAAGGAGATCCTGCCGTATGGTTCCCGACCGGCAGACAAGGACTACGGCGACAAGCGTGTCGTTCCTGGATTCATCGACATCCATACCCATGGCGCTTATGGATTTGATACCAATGACGCAGAGGAAGAAGGACTGCGCAACTGGATGAAGAACATTCCGGAAGAAGGAGTGACCGGCATCCTTCCGACGACCATCACACAGAGCGAAGAGGTGCTGACCAAGGCGGTCGCCAATGTTGCTAAGGTCGTAGAAGAGGGATATGAGGGTGCAGAGATCCTCGGTATCCATTTTGAAGGACCTTATCTGGATCAGGTATATAAGGGCGCACAGCCGGAGCAGTATTGCGTCGCACCGGATGTGGAGCAGTTCAAGCGTTATCAGAAGGCGGCCAACGGCCTCATCAAGGTCGTGACGATGGCGCCGGAGCATGATGAAGGCTTCCAGCTGCTGCATTATCTGAACGACACCGGCGTCATCGCCAGCATCGGACATTCCGGCGCAACCTTCGAGGAGGCGCGCATGGCCATCGCCAACGGCGCCCGCAGCATGACGCACATCTTCAACGGCATGACGCCGTTCCATCACCGCAACCCGGGCCTGATCGGCGCAGCGATGCGTTTCCGTGACACGTACGGCGAAGTGATCTGCGATGGCAATCACTCCAATGTGAATTCATTGAACAATCTCTTCATGGCCAAGGGACGCGACTATACGATCATGATCACCGACGCGCTGATGGTCAAGGGACTTCCGGTCGGCACGAAGGTATTGTTCGGCGGCAATGAGATCGAGCTGTATGAGGACGGCAGCGCGCATCTGACGAGCACGAAGGGATTAGCTGGCTCCACGCTGAAGGTGAACATGGGACTGAAGGTCCTGGTGGAAAAAGCCATGGTGCCGTGGGATTATGCCATCAACTCCTGCACGCTGAACCCGGCGAGACTGCTGGGCATCGACAGCCGCAAGGGTGCGATCCGCGCCGGCAATGACGCAGATATCGTCGTGCTGAATGATGATTATTCCGTAGAGACGACATATGCGAGAGGCAAGGTCGTTTACGAAAAGCAATAATCAGGATCAGACGTATGAAAAGGTTCCGCGAGGAACCTTTTATCATGGGGGAGAGGATAGAGATGATGATCAGAAAGGCCGTGCCGCAGGATCTGGATGCGCTGATCGCGCTGATCGTCCGGCGCATGGCATGGATGGATGAGCAGGGCATCGAGCAATGGAACACCGGGGATTATCTCGGCATTTACCCGCCCGCATATTTTCTTTTGCGCATCACTTCCGGCGAGCTCTTCGTGGCCTGGGACGGGCAGCTGTGCGGGATGGCCGCTTTGCTTGAGCAGGATGAGCGATGGCAGGATGGGCTTCCGGCATATTATGTGCATCATCTGGCTGCGGATCCGCGCTGTCCCGGCACAGGGGCCGCCCTGCTTCGCTTCGCTGAAGAGAAGGCGCTGCAGAAGGGGCATGGGGTGGTGCGCCTGGATGCGCAGCGCGGCAATGAAACGCTCAACGCGTGGTATGCGCGGCAGGGGTACCGTTATGTCGGGCTGATGCGCGAGGGAAGCTATGAAGGCATCCTGCGCGAGAAGAGGCTGATCAGAAATACGTCTTGCTGAAGACTGCCTTGGCGATGATGCGCACCGGCAGAGCGCGCACTTCATCCCGGGTGAAATAGCGGTTCTCCACTTCCGGGTTGGCGGCTTCCAGCACCATCAGGTCATCTTTCAGGATGACCTTTTTTACCGTGGCTTCTTCATCGCTGATCAATACGACGGCGATCTCTCCGCTTTGCACCTGGGAACAGGCGCGGACGAAGAGCAGGTCGCCGTCCCGGATGCCGGCATTGATCATGCTGTTGCCGCGCACTTTCAAAAAGAAGTCTCCGGAAGCGGCTTCTTGTTCGCTGACGGGTTCATAGCCCAGCAGCTGCTGATCGGCGAACATGTCATAGCCGGCCTTGATCGTGCCCAGCACCGGCTTTTCCAGAAAACGCGCTTCTTGTTCGAGGAGCGCATCGACATCGTGGCGGATCAGCGCGGAAAGGCGCTGCTTGGTCTCTGATTGGACCGTGCGGATCTCGCCGCTGGCCCACCGGCATACGGTCGATCTGCTCACGTCAAGCTGCCGGGCGATGGCCTCATAGGAAAGCCCGCTGTTCTGCCGGTAGCGCTGGATGATCTGCTGCAGTGTCATGGTCCATCCTCCTGTCTTTCATTCATTATACGACAGACTCGCGATATGAGCAACATCATTGGTGGATTTGATCAAATGTTGCGTATTTGTTGCGTAAATGGTTGAAATCGTCAGAGAAAAGCCGTATCATGATGAGGAATGGAGGAGAGAGCGTGAGAGGATACAGACATGATGTGGGCATGATCGCGGTATGGGACAGGCGCGGACATCTGACGCCGCTTTCGCTGATCTGGGATGATGGGACCCGGTATCGGATCGATGCGATCCTCGAGCGAAGGGAAGTCGTCCTCGAGCATGAAGGCAGCGCGGTGTGTTATCGCTGCCGCATCGCCGGGACGATGCGCCGCATCTTCTATGTGCGCGAGCGTTGGTTCGTGGAAAGCCGCCGGCGCTGAAAAGAGCGCATTGACGGATGATTTGATGGATAATATAATGAATGAGACCGGAAAAGGGGTGAGGATCGGATGGTGAGCGAAGAGATGAAGGCGTTCTGTCATCAGATGATGGACTACCGGCTGCCGCGCTGGAGCGAACTGCCGGGATTTGACATCTACATGGATCAGCTGATCACGCTGGTCCGTCAGTATCTGGCGCCGTTGTTTGATGAAGAGGATGCGATCATCACCAGTTCGATGATCAATAATTATGTCAAGGCCGGGTTGATCCCGAAGCCGGAAAAAAAGCGTTATCATGCGCAGCATATCGCGTCGCTGATCGCGATCACGCTGCTGAAGCAGGTGCTCTCCATCTCTCAGATCGACGATGGCATCCGCTTTCAGCTGGAGGATCACAGCCCGCAGGAAGCGTATGATCGTTTCTGCGATGAACAGGAGAAGGCGCTGAAGATGATCGCCTCTCAGGTGCTTGAGCGGCAGATGGAGCAGGTGCAGCAATATCTGAGCGATTTTCATGCGGATCATCTGGCGGTGCGCCTGGTCACGCTGTCATTTGCCTCTGCGCTGTCAGCCAAAAAGATGATGGCGCTGCGAAAGGGTCTGCCGGAAACAGAAGAACAGTGACCTGGATGGCTGCCGCGCGCAGATGCCGCAGCAGCCTTTTATTTTGAGCGAGGGAGAGTGAGAACGTGAAAGAAGCCTTTCTGAACAGGATGCGCGCGTATCTTCAGGATGAATATGAAGACTGGCTGGCGTGTCTGCAGCAGCCGCGGTTCCGCGGGCTGAGGGTGAATACGGCGCGCTGTGATACAGAGACCTTTCTGCGGCTGGCGGATTGGTCATGTGAGCCCAGCCCCATCTGTCCGCAGTCATTTTATGTGACCCGCGAGCATCTCGGCCTGCATCCCCTGCATGCCGCAGGGGCATTTTATCTGCAGGAGCCAAGCGCGTCCAGCGCGGTGGAGGTGCTGGATGTGCAGCCGCATGACTGGGTGCTCGATCTGTGCGCGGCGCCCGGGGGAAAGAGCACGCAGATCGCCGCCAAGCTCGATCACACCGGCTTTCTCCTCAGCAATGAGATCGAAGCGAAGCGCGCGCAGACGCTGTTATCCAATATGGAGCGGCTGGGCTTTTCAGAATATGCCGTAAGCTGCGCCGCGCCGGCGCAGGTGTGCGGCGAGATGGCCGGCTGCTTCGACCGCGTGCTGGTCGATGCCCCATGCAGCGGGGAAGGCATGTTCCGCAAGCATGAGCAGGCGGTGGAAGGCTGGAGCGAGGAACACGTGCGCTTCTGCGCCGCCCGTCAGCGCGAGATCCTCGCCTGCGCGCATGAGGCGCTCAGGGAAGGCGGCATCCTCGTCTATTCCACATGCACATACGCGATGGAAGAGAACGAAGAGACGGTGAAGGCGTTTTTGGAGCGGTTTGACGACATGGAGCTGATCGACTGCGGCGTCAGCTTCGGCCGCCCGGGACTTCCGCTGGATGACTTTGACTCTTCCAAGGTGCGCCGGATCTTCCCCATGGACAGAGGAGAAGGCCACTTCATCGCCAAGCTGCGGCGAAAAGGCGATGCACCGCGCCGTGCGCGCAAGGAAGAAAAGGACAAACAGCCGGATCCCTGCGTGCAGGCATTCCTGCAGGATCAGCTGAGCGATCCCCGCATGCATCTGCTCGTTCAGGGAGATACGGTGCTGGGCAGAAGACAGCCCTTTGTCCGCTTGGGCAAGATCCGCGTGCTGCGTCAGGGCATCCGTTTGGGCGATGTGGTGAAGAAGCGCTTTGAGCCGCATCATCATTTTTACATGGCCGCGGTGCATCAGCCGCTATTGCGGCATGTCCGCGAGCTGGACCTCGCGCAGAGCGAACAATTTTTGAAGGGTCATCCTCTGCCTGATCCTGCACGCGGATTCATCTGCCTGCGTTATCAGGGATTCCCGCTCGGGTTCGGCAAAGGGGATGGCAATTGGATCAAGAACCGCTACCCCAAAGGGCTGCGGCAGATGGGCAGGTGAGATCATGTTGGTCAGTGTTGAGCATCTGAGCAAGATGCAGAATGTCAGAGCGATCGTCGACGACGTCAGCTTCGCCATCGAGGAAAAGGACCGCATCGCGCTGGTGGGCGTCAACGGCACCGGAAAGAGCACGCTGCTGAGGGTCATCGCCGGCAAGGAGAAAGCGGACAGCGGCACGATCACGTATCGGCGGGAGCTGCGCATTTCCATGCTGGATCAGGATCCGGTATTCGACGCAAGCTCCACCGTGCTGGACGCTGTGCTCGCCGGTGCGGATGATGTCAGCGCATATGAGGCCCGTTCCATCCTGAACCGGCTGGGCATGCGCGATATGGAGGCAGAGATCGGCATCCTCTCCGGCGGACAGAAAAAGCGGGTGGCGCTGGCCAGGGCCTTGTTACGGCCCTGTGATCTGCTCATCCTGGATGAGCCGACCAACCATCTGGATGCACAGATGATCGAATGGCTGGAAAGGTATTTGCAGAAACGGACGTCGGCGCTGCTCATGGTGACGCATGACCGGTATTTCATGGAGCGCATCTGCACGAAGATGATGGAGCTGTCCCAGGCAAAGCTCTACACGTATCAGGCCAATTATTCGGCCTATCTGGAGGCGAAGGCAGAGCGTCTGCAGCTGGAGCAGAGCCGGGAGGCCAAGCGGCGCAGCTTGCTGCGCAAGGAGCTGGAATGGGTGCGCGCCGGCGTGCAGGCCCGTTCCACCAAGAGTCGCGCCCGCCTGGAGCGTTTTGAACAGCTGAGCGCGGTCCGCTCACCACAGCAGGAAGGCAGCGTGGAGCTCAATCTGCGTTCTTCCAGGCTGGGAAGAAAGACGATCGAATGCGTTTCCCTGGGGAAGCGCTATGGCGATCATGTCCTCTTCGAACACTTCAGCCTGCAGTTCAAGCGCAATGAGCGCATCGGCATCATCGGTGAAAACGGCTGCGGCAAGACGACGCTGCTGAAGATCATGGCGGGAGAATGCGCGCCGGACAGCGGCGAGGTCATTCGCGGAGAGACGGTGAAGATCGGCTTCTTCCATCAGGGGCATGATCAGATGGACGGCGCCATGCGTGTCATCGATTATATCCGCGAGGTGAGCGATCAGATCGAGACCGCACAGGGCACACGCACGGCTGCGCAGATGCTCGAGCAGTTTCTGTTCGATAAAAACCTGCAGTATAATACGATCGGCAGGCTGTCCGGCGGGGAAAAGCGTCGGCTGTACTTGCTGCGGGTGCTCATGAGTGCGCCAAACGTGCTGTTTCTCGATGAGCCCACCAACGATCTGGACATCACGACGCTGACGATCCTGGAGGATTATCTCGATCAGTTCCCGGGCATCATCGTCACCGTCTCCCATGACCGTTATTTTCTCGACCGCATCTGTGATTCGCTGCTCGTCTTCCGCGATCATGTGATCGAAAAGCACATCGGCGGATACAGCGCCAACATGGAACAGCTGTACAGCACGGCCCCAACGCCGGAAAAAGAGCGTGAAAAGCCGAGGCCGTCTTCTGCGCCTAAGATGAGCACCCGGGAGAAGCAGGAGCTCGACCACATGGAAGCGGATATCGCCGCGCTGGAGGAACAGATCGCGCAGATCGATGCGCAGATGCAGGCGCATACCGATTTTCGCGAGATCGAGGCTCTGTCCGCGCAGCGCATGGATCTGGAGCAGCAGATGGAAGGAAAGATGGAACGCTGGATGGAGCTCAGCGAACGCAAGGCGCAGATCGACGCCTATTACCGAAAATAAAACAAGCAGAGAGAGCGAGCGCTTTCTCTGCTTGTTGCGTTTAGATCTGCCAGTCGATCGCTTCGACCTGATGCGCCTGCAGAAAGGCGTTGGTCTTGGAAAAGTGGCCGCAGCCGGCAAACCCGTAATTCACGGAATACGGGCTGGGGTGGGAGGTGGTCAGGATGAGATGCGCCGGGTTGCTCAGCAGAGCCTGCTTGGCCTTGGCGTTCCTTCCCCACAGCAGGAAGACGACCGGGGAGGGCAGGGCATCGAGCAGCCGGATGATCTGATCGGTCAGGATCTCCCATCCTTTGTTCGCGTGTGAATTGGGCTGACTCTCCCGCACCGTGAGCACGGTGTTGAGCATCAGCACGCCTTGTCTGGCCCACTTTTCCAGATTGCCATGATCAGGGATCTGAAAGCCGACGTCCCTGTGCAGCTCCGCAAAGATGTTCTGCAGGGAGGGAGGAGGCGTCACGCCGCGCTGCACGGAGAAGCACAGCCCGTGTGCCTGTCCCTTGCCATGGTAAGGATCCTGTCCCAGGATGACGGCCTTCACCTGGTGATAAGGGGTGTATTTCAATGCGTTGAAGATGTCATACATGTCTGGATAGACACGCTGATGCGCATATTCATAGGCGAGGAATCTCCTGAGCTTCTGATAATAGTCTTTCTTGAATTCATCTGCGAGCAGCTGATCCCATTCATTGCCGATGTGTACCATGTTGTGTTCCTTCTTTCCTTGTCCGTTGTCTTTCTTTTCATTATACACGAAAATGCGCTGGAAAAACGAACAGGGCGGATATATCGTCAGCGCAGAAGATCGCATTCCTGGATTTTCCGCTCTTCAATCAGCGTGGTTTTTATGCTACAATTCCTTTCGATAAGGGGTTGAAACAATGGAGAAAACAAGGGAATGGAAACAATACCTCATGGTGATCCTGGGCAGCGCGCTGTTTGCGGCGTCGGTCAATCTGCTGATCGTGCCGCTCAGCCTGTACAGTGCCGGCATCGTGGGCATCGCGCAGATCCTGCGTACGCTGCTCGTGCCGCTGATGCCGTTTGCGGCCGGCTTTGATGTGGCGGGCATCATCAATCTGCTGCTCAACATCCCGCTCTTCCTGCTGGCGTTCCGCTCGATCTCAAGGGGGTTCTTCGTGAAGACCGTCATCAGCATCATCGTACAGACGGCCGTGATGTCGCTGGTTCCGATCCCATCGGAGCCGATCCTGGGCGATATGCTCGCTTCCTGCCTGATCGGCGGGATCCTCGGCGGACTGGGCGTCGGACTGACGCTGCGCAGCAGCGGAAGCTGCGGCGGAACGGACATCATCGGCTTCTTTTTGTCAAAGAAGAATTTCCCGATCACGGTGGGCCAGCTTTCCATCGGGGTCAATGTGGTGCTGTACAGCATCTGTGCGCTGATGTTCAATCTGGAGACCGCGATCTACTCGATCATCTACATGGTCGTCATGTACAGCGTGTGCGATCATACACATTATCAGAACATCAACATGACGGCGATGATCTTCACGAAGAACATCGATGTGCAGTTTGCCATCATGCATGAAATGGGCCGCGGGGTGACGTATTGGAAGGGCGCTGGAGCTTATACTGATGCGGAGACGCTGATCTTGGTATGCGCCATCAACAAGTATGAAGAGGCCCAGCTGAAAAAGATCATCTATACGCTGGATGAACATGCCTTCGTCATCTTCAGCGAGGGGATGAGCATCAGCGGAAACTTTGAAAAAAGACTGTAAAAAAAGAAGCGGTGCGATGCCGCTTCTATTTACGTTTGAGAATCGATCAGTCCAGGTCAGCCAGAACTTCCTGCAGGTTTTCTTCGATGGTCTGCTGCAGCGTATCGAAGGAATTGTTGAATTTGTTCTGGTCCATCTCATTGAGGGAAAGGCGGATGATCTTTTCTACGCCGTTGTTGCCGACGACAGCCGGAACGCCGATATAGTAGCCTTCTCTGCCATATTCGCCATTCTGGTAGGTGGATACGGTGAGGATGGCTTTCTCGTCATTGAGCAGGCAGGAGACCAGCCGCTTCAGCGCCAGGCCGATGCCATAATAAGTCGCCTTCTTGCGGTCGATGATCTCATAGGCGGCATTGCGGACTTCCATATAGATGTTCTGCAAATCCTCCAGGGTGAGGTTGTCTTCCTCATCGATGTATTCGAGCAGGTTCTTGCAGCCCAGGTAGCAGTGGATCCACGGCACGAAGCTGGAATCGCCATGTTCGCCCAGGATGTAAGCGTGGACATTGCTCGGCGCCATGCCCAGACGCTTGGAGATATTGTAGCGCAAGCGTGCCGTATCCAGGATGGTCCCTGATCCGATGACGTGTTCCTTCGGCAGGCCGCTCGCCTTGTAAGCCACATAGGTCATGATGTCGACCGGGTTGCTTGCCACGACGAGGATGCCCTTAAAGCCGGAGTTCTTGACCTGCGTAGCGACGTCCTTGGTGATGCGGGCGTTGATGCCGACCAGTTCCAAGCGGGTCTGTCCGGGCTTCTGTGCGGCTCCGGCGGTGATCACGACGATGTCTGCGTCGCCGCATTCTTCATATTCGCCGGCCTTGATGGTCATCTTGGAATCGGCATAAGGCAGACCGTCGCTGAGATCCATCTGTTCGCCGACAGCCTTGTCTTTGTTCATGTCGATGAGTACCAGTTCGTTGATGCCCTTCTCAGAGAGCAGAGAATAAGCAAAGCTCATTCCGACGAAACCGGTACCGACCAAAACGATTTTTCTCTTTCTGATTCTTTCTTCCATAACTGATACCTCCATATATATTCATTATACCGCTAAAAGGATAAAAAGAAACATCAGAACGCGCAAAGATGCGCAAATTCTGATGTTTTTCGCTATGGATCCGGAATCTTGATCAAAGGGAAACCATGACTTCGATGGTGTTGCCGTCACGTTCGATCTCCATGTTCATCTGTTCGCCGGTGCTGTGCTCGTTCAGTGCCGCGCGGACTTCTTCCGTGCTGTTCACTTCGGTGCCGTCCACGGAGATGATGCGGTCTCCGGTCTGCAGGCCGGCTCTGTCTGCGCTGCCGCCCTGGACGATCTGCACGATATAGACGCCGGTGGAATCTACGCCGAGCTGAGCGGCCGTGTTGCGGTCGGTGACATCATACAGGCTGACGCCGAGGGTCGGACGAGAAGTGACTTCGCCGTTTGCGATGAGCTCGTCGATGATGTCGGTTGCGCTGGAGATCGGGATGGCAAATCCGAGACCTTCGACGTTGTCGCCGCTGGATTTCGCGTTGATGATGCCGACGAGGTCACCGTTGGCATCGAACAGTCCGCCGCCAGAGTTGCCCGGGTTGACTGCCGCGTCGGTCTGCATCAGCGTCATCATCTGTCCGTCGATGCTCACTTCACGATCAAGCGCAGAGATGATGCCGCTGGTCACGGTTCCGCCCAGCTCGCCCAGCGGGTTGCCGATGACGACGGCGAGGTCGCCGACTTCCAGCTTGGTGGAGTCGCCCAGCACTGCCGGGATCAGTCCGCTGGCATCGATCTTCAGCACGGCGAGGTCGCTCTGTTCATCTGAGCCGATGAGCTCTGCGCTGTATTCATCACCGGAACGGGTGCGCACCAGGATCGATGTCGCGCCTTCGATGACATGGTGGTTGGTGACGATATAGCCGTCCTGCGTCAGGATGACGCCGCTGCCGGCGCCGCTGCTGACATACTGCTGGAACAAGCTGTTGCCGCTAGAAATGGATTCGGTCTGGATCTCGACCACGGAGTCTGCGCAAGACTCGACCACGGCCTTGATCGTTCCGGATGAATCAGATGTCGCGTTGACCGTGCCGGACGTATCCCGGTAGATCACGCTGGATGATCCCATGCCGGATACGATATAGGATCCGCCCAGTCCGCCCAGCAGGGAGACCGCCAGACAGATGACGACCAGCAGCGCAAGCCGCCCGGATGTCAGCTGGATGAGCTTGGGAGCCTTCTTTGCCTTTACGCTCTTGTTTCCCTGTGCCGGAGCGCTCTGTGCTTCGATGATCCGCTCCCCCTGAGCGGCATAGCTCTCTGTGCTGTCTGTATGATCTGTCTCTTCGCTGACTTCGATGACAGGTTCTTCCTCTGCGGCCGCCTCTGTGCTTTCTGCCTCCTGCGCGCTGATCGTCTCAGCGTCATCTGCGGCTGCGTTTTCTTCTGCAGGTGCTTCGTCAGCTTCATCCCGTGCCGTCTCTGCTGTCTCTGGTGCGCTCAGCGCTTCCGCTTCCTGCGCTTCGTGCTGATCCCCCTCTTGTTCTGTTTCAGAAACCAGTTCGGTATTTTGTGTTTCTTCTGTCATTTCCGGTTCGGTTTCATTGAATCTGTTCTTTTCATTCATGGAAATGCCTCCTTCTCTCATTCCTTTTTACATGCTGCAGTATATAAAAATAATGTGTCAGGAATTCACTTGAATTATGTGAAAATCCACGTTTTTTAATATACACGCAATCATTTTTCGTGTAAAGGCGAAAGGTGTGTGAAAAGGATGAATTGCGGGTGAAATTCATTTCACACAGCCTTCACAATGCGCCCTTTCTTTGCGTTTTGCATAAGAATTTCCGTATATGGAAATAAGCGGGAATGATCCTATGCACACTGTGGATCATGCGTGACCTGGCTGAACAGATCAGCTTGTGCGCATAGGAGGAACGTTTCATCTGCCTGCGTGATCGCGCTGATAAAGAAGCTGTTGCTTTAGATGCGCAGTTTTTCATATTCTGTATTTCTCCTCTGTTGAAAAGAAAACGTCTTACATACTATAATGGGAAATATAAGTCATAAGGAAAGGGTGATTGACTTGGATTTACTGAAGCTCTTAGGCATCGTGATCGTCATTGTCGGCTTCGTGATGAAGATGGATTCGATCCTGATCATCATGGCGGCGGCCATCGTCACGGCGCTCGTCAGCGGCATGGATCTGGTAACCTTTTTGGAAACGCTGGGATCCAGCTTTGTCTCAAACCGCAGCATGTGTACGTTCATCATCGTGTTCCTGGTCACCGGAACATTGGAGCGAAACGGGCTCAAACAGGCCGCGAGCCATCTGATGACCCGCTTCAAGAATGCGACGGCCGGCATGGTGATCGGCATCTATGGCGTGTTCCGTCTGTTCTTCGCTGCCTTCAACATCAGCTTCGGCGGCGCTGCCGGATTCATCCGTCCGATCGTCATGCCGATGGCCACTGCCGCTGTGGAACGGGATGGGCATCCGATCGACCCGGATCATCTCGAACAGCTCAAGGGCATGTCGGCCGGCATGGACAATGTCGCCTGGTTCTTCGGCCAGGTGCTGTTCGTGGGCACCAGCGGCATGCTGCTGGTACAGTCTACGCTGGCAGATCTGGGCTATGAAGTGGAATTGATCGACTTGACCATGGTGCAGATCCCGGTCGCGCTGTGCGCGGTGGGCATAGCCATCGTCTACTATTATCTGAAAGACCGCCAGCTGAGCAAAAAGCGGCAGAAGGCAGGTGAGGCATGATGCGCGATCCGATCGAATATTTCCTGAGCGCGGAGATCACGCTTTCGGACAAGCTGCTGGAGGTGCTGTATCTCATCATCGGCCTGATCTGCATTTATACGGCCATCGCCAATCTGCGGGATAAAGGAAATCAGAAGCGCTATGGCACATTTGTCTTCTGGTGCACGCTGGGCCTGATGTTCGTGCTCGGGCCGTGGATCCCGTCTTTATATACCGGCATCCTGATGTGCGTCATGGTCGCAGTGCCGATCCTGCATCGGGTCAGCCGCGGCACACAGCCTGATCCCAGCGAGGAAGAGGCAGAGAAGAATTACCGCAAGATCGGCATGAAGGTATTCATCCCGGCGCTGAGCATCGGCGTATTTGCGCTGGCAGCCGCATTGTTCACCTCGATCTCTCCGCTGGTCGGCATGGGGGTCGGCGTATTTGCGGCAGTGATCATCCTGATGATCTATTCGCGGGACAACAAGCCGAAGGTCTTCCTGCAAGACTGCCGGCGCATGATGGATATCGTCGGACCGCTGAGCATGCTGCCGACGCTGCTGGCCGCGCTGGGCTCGGTGTTTACGGCCGCGGGCGTAGGCGATGTCATCGCGCAGATGGTGTCCAACGTGATCCCCAGCGGAAATCTCGTGGTCGGCATCATCGTGTATGCCGTGGGCATGGCGATCTTCACGATGATCATGGGCAATGCCTTTGCGGCCATCACCGTCATGACCGTGGGCATCGGCGCGCCGTTCGTGCTCTCGCTGGGTGCTGATCCGGTCGTCGTCGGTTCGCTGGCGCTGACCTGCGGTTACTGCGGAACGCTGTGTACGCCGATGGCCGCCAACTTCAACATGGTGCCGGTCGCCGTCCTGGAGATGAAAGATAAGAACGGCGTCATCAAGAAACAAGTGCTCATCGGCATCATCATGCTCATCTTGCAGATCATCTATATGATCGTCATGTGTTAGGAGGAAGATCATGAGAAAGATACTGGTTACTGGATTCGACCCATTTGGGGGAGAATCGATCAATCCGGCGTATGAGGCAGTCAAGCTGCTTCCTGAGCAGATCCTGGATGCTCGTGTCATCCCGTTGGAGGTGCCCACGGTGTTTGACAGCGGGCCGAAGAAGGTGATCGAAGCAGTGAGCGAGCTGCAGCCGGATTTTGTGCTGTGCATCGGTCAGGCGGGCGGACGCTCGCAGATCACGCCGGAATTCGTCGGCATCAATTATGCGCAGGCCCGCATCCCGGATAATGAAGGGAACCAGCCGCTGAACGTGCCGCTGGTGCCGGGCGCGCCGTCTGCTTACTTCACGCAGCTGCCGGTCTATGCGATGGTGGAGAAGATCAAGGCGAGGGGGATTCCTGCCGCAGTGTCTTACACGGCCGGCACCTATGTGTGCAACGCAATGATGTACAGCGTGCTGCATGCGCTGAACACGGCATTCCCGCATATCCGCGGCGGCTTCATGCATGTGCCTTATGCGACGGAGCAGACGGTGAATCAGCCTGCCGGAACGCCGGGGATGAACCTGCGGGATATCGCCGCCGGCATCGAGGCCGGCATCGAGGCGATCCTGGAGAATGAGCGCGACATCACGGCAGAGGGCGGAGAGACGCACTGATGTTTGAAGTGGAGCGCCTGACGCAGGCGGTAAGGGCCAGCGGCGTGACGATGTCTACGAGCGAAGAAACGCTGTTTGCGGATCTGCAGGCCCTGGGCAGACGCTATGCGAAGATCAAGCCGTCCATCCAACATCTGCAGACACCGGTCCATACGCTGGTCGCTTCTTCAGATCAGAAGATCTTCATGGGCGATGTCACCGCAGGGGAAAACCGCGCGCTGGATCAGTTTCATCTTGAATCGGGCCAGCTGGTCGTGAAGGTGCCTGTCCCTTATCGCCTGCAGGCGGCTCTGCCGGCCAAGGCCGCCAGGATCCGCAAGGCATTTTACCAGGACTGGCTTCCGGATCAGCCCTATGAATCCGGGGAATGGAAGGATGTGGAGGTCTATCATTACCGCCAGCGTTACTTCCGCAAGTCAGTCAAGATGGTGATGGAGCTGTGGTTTTGTCTGTCCCCGAAGTCATGATGACTATTTTAGGAAGAATTGTCGAAAAATGAAAGTGCTTTCCGAATTATGACAGAACGCTTTGTATCGCGATGAAACTGTGCTATAATAGCGGTAAAGAGAGAGTATGTCTGTCTGTCGGCAGATATGTATATTGGAGGGGTAACCAATGGCAGAAAAGAAAACGACCGTGAGATCCTCGACGAAAGCCAAGGATCCTGCAGAGAAAAAAGAAGAGAAGAAAACAACTGTAAAAAAAGAAAAGATTGACACCTCCCATGTAGAGGTAAAAAACCTTGTGATCAACACAAAAGACAATAAAAAAGGCAAAAACAAAACTCGCACAATCACCATCAGTTCTATGGGTGACTGTACACTCGGAACAGACGAGAATTTCAATCAATCACGTAGTTTGAACGCTTTTTATAATTCACAGGGCGCTGATTATTTTTTCAAAAATGTGCGATCTATTTTGGAAAAAGACGATTTATCTATTGTGAATTTTGAAGGAACACTCACCACCTCCACTACAAGAGCCGAGAAAAAATTTGCATTCAAAGCAGATCCTGAATATGTAAACATCTTGACAAGCGGCTCGGTGGAGGCTGCAAATATAGCAAATAACCACAGTTCTGACTATGGCGAGACCAGTAAAACAGACACATTAAAAGTACTGAAAGATGCGGGTATTGCCGCTTTCGGATACGAACAGGTACAGCTTTTGGATGTCAACGGTGTCAAAGTAGGGCTTACCGGTATCTATGAATTAGCGGAACATTTAGGAAAAAAGCAACAGGTAAAAGAAAATATCGCTGCTCTCAAAGAAGCCGGAGCGGAATTAATCATTGTGAATTTCCACTGGGGCATAGAACTGGAATATGTTCCTAATGAAACACAGAAAAAACTAGCGCACCTCGCAATCGACGAAGGCGCTGATCTGGTAATCGGTCACCACCCTCATGTCCTTCAAGGTATTGAAAAATATAAAGGAAAATACATTGCCTACAGCCTTGGCAATTTCTGTTTCGGTGGAAACAGTAATCCACAGGATAAAGATACGATTATCTTTCAACAGACATTTACCATTGAAGATGGAAAGTTAAAAGAGGATGATAACATCAACATCATTCCTTGTTCTGTCTCTTCAAAGAGTAATATAAATGATTACTGCCCGACACCTTTAGAAGGGGATGAAAAGCAAAGAGTGCTGGATAAAATCGAAGAATACAGCGGACAAATATAACTCAACAAATTAGGGGACGAAGGTTTGTACCTTCGTCCCCTAATTGATTTAATAAAACATTTCATACAACATAACCATTGTCGGCATTGTGATAATACAGAAAATCACGGACATAACATTGAGCACGCTGGCGTACTTTACATCTTTGTTATAAAGCTGTGCAAGCTGAGTAATCATTGCCGCTGCCGGCGCCGCAGTTGCAAGAAGCACAATCATTAATATATATTCCACATCTTTATGGAGCCCCATCTGACCAAGAATTCCAAAACCAAGAACTCCCAGAATCGGATAGAAAATCAGTCGGAAGAAGCAGATAAGATATGGTCTCTTTTGTTTAAATACCCACTTAAGATCTACATTTCCAATAGCCATGCCGATCACCAGCATACTGGCTGGTGTAATCATATTTCCAAATCCGCTGACACACGTTGCGATTACATTTGGAAGCTGAATTCGGAATAGAAATAGAACAAGTCCGATGAGCATTGCAATGATATTCGGATTCAGCAAAATTTTTTTATAATCTGTCTGCGCAGCCTCACTAATTAGGCTGATGCAATGTGTCCACATTAAAACTGTCTGGACAATAATAAACGCAGTTGTATAAAACACCCATTCACTTCCAAGCACTGCTCCTACAAGCGGAATGATAAGATAACCTGCATTAGTATAAATTATAGATGCTTTCTCAATGCTGTTAAAATGAAACAGACGGTCAAATAACCATGTTCCTGCCAACATTATAATATGGACAAAGATTGCTGCTATTACAGCAAGCAGCAATCCTTTTACTTTATCATCCGTCATCTCAATTTGAAAAGAATCTACAATAATGCACGGCGAACAGATATACACTACTAAATTGGAAATCACTTTCCCGTCCGCCTCTTGGAAAAGTCCAACCTTCACGACAAGAAATCCCACTGCCATTATAAAAAACATTGCAAGAATCTGTTCCGCCAATAACAAACTAAGTTCCATTATTCTGTAACCTCTTTTGCCTCATCCTCTAACGGGAGTACCTCTGTCGCATCTGCTTTTTTAACTTCTTCGTCTCCTTTTTTCTGTGTAATTCCACCAATCGTCAAAGACATAACCGTATTGGCTTTTTCATCTTCTTTGTATTCCATTGTAATTTCCTGTCCCACTT
>UQPV01000032.1 GCA_900543035.1 uncultured Solobacterium sp. | reverse complement strand
CCGTCTTCATGAATGTCCTTCCATCGGGCTTTCCCCGATCACACTTATGATTATACTCATTCTTTTAGCACTGTCAAGTCGAGAGTGCTAAAAATGACAATTTTTTTCTTGCACGCTGTGGTAGATGATAAAAACCTGAACTGCTGTCGAACAGTTCAGGCTTTGTAAAATATAATTGAAGGATGTGTTTTTTCTACTAGATTTTATTTTCGACAATAAAGGTATACACTTTCATCTGGCTTCCAGTGCCTGTTCTAATCGTAAGCCTATTAGATGCCACCATTTGTGCTCCAATAGATGTATACTGTGTAAATCCAGTCGGATGACTAAAAGATGTTTCATTTCTGTGTTCTTTTTGACCTGTTTGCACAATATCCGATGCTATCAAATGGTACTCGCTATTTTCATATTTTAACAATTGACTGGATACTCTATAACTTGAAAGAGCCTTTGAGTATCCTCCTCCGGCGTGTGTCAGTTTATGTCTATTTCCATCTTCTACATAACCCATTGTTACGTATCCTTTAATTCCCCCATCTGGATCTAAATCTTCCTTTTTTTCTTCATAATAGGATCTTGCAACAACGGTTTGAAATTTAACATCAGTATTATTTTCAACCACATTCGTAGTATCTATCACATATGCCTCTACTTTTTCTGAATTTCCTTCATCATCAATTACCGTTGCAAAAGTCTTTTCACAACTTCTACTTCTCGCAGCATTTTCAAACAATTCTTCAAGATGGTCTTCCACATATTTGTCTACTTCTTGTGCAAGAGTATCTGGATTACTTGAAGTTGAAACTACCATCTCATTTTTTGCAAAAATCTGTGTATTAGAGAACAAAAGCATTGTTAATGCCATAATCATCGCAAAAAGCTTTTTCATTTTCATAAATACCTCCATAAAATTTAAAACCACATCCTTCATTTAATATTTTATTTACTTTACATCATATGATATTCAGGTATATATAAAAACATTGTAAACTATCTATTCTCTTGTCTCGATTTTATCGTATTGCAGTTTAACTCAAAGAACTGCCGTTCATACCGCTTGATCGTATTCAGGATCAATCCGGTAAAGAAGCTGAAAGTAGCCATGATGACCATGCCGACTACCACAAACAGCGTAGGAAAGCGGAGCACTTCCCCGGTTTGCAGGAAATCCGCAAATACTGGCAAAAATAAGATCAATGCAAGAGTGAGAATGATCAGCGAGAGCAGCGAAAAAAACTGAAAAGGGCGGTAATTCTTGAACAATGAGAGGATCGTGCAGATCACACGGATCCCATCGCTATATGTATTCAGCTTTGACTCACTGCCATCCGGACGATCTCGATATCGTATGGGAATTTCCTGAATGACCATGTTTTTATCCAGTGCATGGATGGTCATCTCTGTCTCGATCTCAAATCCGCTGCTGATTACCGGATATGATTTGACAAACAATGGACTGAACGCACGGCATCCGGTCATGATATCATGTATATCGCTGCGAAAGATCCAGTTAATCAAAAAGCGTACCATTCGGTTTCCCATATTGTGAAAGGCACGCTTATTTTCCACAAAATAGGTGGAAGAAAGACGGTCTCCGATGCACATGTCAGCCTGCCCTTTCAGCACCATCTGTGCTGCCTGCCATGCGTCTTCGGCAGGGTAAGTATCATCCCCATCAACCATAATATAGCAGTCGGCATCAATATCCCTGAACATCGAACGAATGACATTTCCTTTTCCTTGCCGGTATTCTTCTCTGACTATGGCACCCTTTGCCGCAGCGATTGCTGCCGTGGCGTCAGTTGAGTTATTGTTGTATACATATACATCTGCATCCGGGCATACACGATGAAAATCATCAATGACTTTTCCGATGGTCATTTCTTCATTGTAACATGGAATCAATACTGCGATCTTCTTATCCATTTCCATCATTCTCCCCCTTTTCGAAAGACCAGATATTTACTCAGGATATAATTCATGATTACGACGACAATCTGCACGATGATCTTAGCGAACATCTCATTCCATAGAAGCATTTCGATGAACAGCGCCATCAACAAAACTTCCATGATCAATGTAGCTATCCTTGCCCCTGTAAAGCAAAGCAGCTCATGTTTCCATCTATCTTTCGCTTCGCTTTTGAACACCCAATACTTGTTTGTCAAAAACACAAACAGGACAGTAATGATCCATGAGATGAGATTTGCCGCCTGATAGTGCATTGCCATCACGCACAAGCGAAAACATCCAAAATTCAGGATCATTGAGCATGCGCCGAAAAACAAATAGTGGAAAAGCTCGCTTTGATCTTGCTCAAGCATTCGCTTCATGTGATATCCTCTCAATTTCCTGTTCTTTCCGTGCCCTGACGATCAGCACGATCAGTGCCGCAATGAGGATCAGGTCATATATCATATCAAATGTCTGATAAGCAATGTGCAGGCCCAGGGCCTCCGATATCATGACCAGGTAACGCCGATAGACCACGCAGGCAAATATGCACAGCATCATCCATTTGCTGAGGCGTTTTTCTTTCATGATATATACAGCCAATGCCAGCAACAAGATTAGCTGTACGGTACGATCATGTTCCTGTGAATATGTCCAGAAACCGCTGATTACCGCTGGAATAGCGTACCAAACCAGACGGTCTTCAGAAGGATACAGCCAGAGCCACATCAATAAAGCTGTCGCTATGCCGAAAATCATGCTCATCGTATTGCATACCTTCGTGGAATAACCTCCTTGCAGCATCCAGTTCCATCCGGAGAAAAAGGCATTGTTCCAATAAGTATTCCCTTCTGCGTTCATCTGAGACAGCATGGTAAATGGAGAAATATCCGTCAGGATCCAGCCGATAATCAGCGCAATCAGCGGAATGGCGGAGGCAACCACAAAGCATTTCCAATTGCGTCTCAACAGTACTGCCAGAAAAAAAGGTGCAGCCAGAACTGGTTTTACGCTGGCTATGCCCAATAGTATGCCGGCCCACAGGGGATGTTCTTTTTCTAACAAAACAAATCCCAGCAAAAGCACACCGGCAACAAGGCCAAAATTCAGATAGGGCAATCCTGTCCAGAATCCTGAAATGCACAGACCTGCCAATGTGAGCAGCACACAATGCTCACGATGCCATTTCATACGCTTCCCGAATTGATACAGAAGAGCTGCGGCAAGAGCGATGCTCGCAATCATGAGGAAAAACGTCAGTATTTCCGCGATGCGCTCAGGAAGAAAAGCAAAGTTTGTGATTATCCCAATGACCATCGCCCAGGAAGGATAGCCAGAATTTCGCGGCAGTTCACCAATGGCATCGATTACAGGATGTGCCCCATATATCACATCGAATGGAGAGACGCCTGCCATCATGTAACGGCTTTCACGATAGCGCCGGGTAAAATCGCTGACACCGACATCATGATATTGAATGACTGCGTATGCGATATTGATCAGCAAAAAGATCAGCATCAGAGCCATCACGACATACAGGACGATCTGTTTTTTTTCATTCAACTTTCCATTCATTTCACAGATCCCTCCTCAAACGGATCGTTTTTAATGAGATGCGCAGATCTCCAGAATAAGAAATCATCCAGCTGACATAGGTACTGTCCTGTTCCAATGTAAACGGAACAATGATCTCACCATTGGAAAGTGTTTCTGCATCTACATCTTGATCGAGAAGATCATGGTTCTGGGATGAGCTTATTTTTATGGATAATTGCTTTACACGCTCATCGATCTGTTCACAGTCCCCTGTGATCTCCAAGATATATCTTCCGGCAGGAAGCGTAAGCTTAGGCCCTCGCAATAAAAGTCCTTGCTTTGCGGTCGACTTCAGCGTTGTTTCTTGATAATCAATCGCAGATGCGTGCTGATCCCGCTGATAGCGAGGATCAAAAAGGGCAATTTGAACTCCTTCATCCAACTGTTCCGCGCTTACTGCGCTGGATGTCCTTCGATCGACCAGCGAAGGAAACAACGCGATGACAATGATAAGCAAAATAGCAAAAGACAATATCGCAGCGCTGATGATCTGCTTATGTCGTTGTACACACATACAAAACTTCCTTTCCTCTTACCCGCGTTTCATCTTACCATCGCCATTGCCTCTCTTTGTTTACGTACTGTAAAGATTTAGTCAAGATTCTGTTAAGCTCTTGCATTTTATACTGAAAAAAGACCGATCATGAAAGGTTCATCCTCTGCCATTCGTATATAAGGTGAACAGAGAGCTGATTCTCAAGGAGGAAAAGAAGATGAAAAAGAGAACGATGTTAGTTGCTGGCCTTGGTGCTGCCGGGGCATTATTCCTTTCTGTCCATGCCTGGACGGCTTCTGCGGCACCTGTGACCACCCCTGTGCCTGATCGCTGCATGTCATTTATTGATGAAAATGACAACGGAGTATGTGATAATAAGGAAAACGGGACGTATGCTCAGCAGCCCAATTGCGTGAAGGAGGGAAACGCGGATGGAAACGGCATCTGCAGCTGGTGCGATCAGTATCATGCGCATCATCAAGGACATCGTTATCAGGGACGTCATCACTGACGCGTGAATCAGATGCGGTCAGAACAGGAAATCACCAGGGCGATCGCGCGTCATGCGGATACCGTTCGCCGGATCTGCCTGCTTCATCTGAAAAACGCCTCTGATACAGAGGACGTGTTTCAGGAAGTATTCCTGAAATATGCGTTGAGCACCGTTGCGTTCGACAGTGAAGAGCATGAAAAAGCATGGCTGATCCGGGTAACGATCAATCAGTGCAAAGATGTGCTGAAAAGCTTTTTCCGCCGCAATGCTGTTTCTTTGGATGGCTTGCTGCCTGTGGCCGTCAAACAGGAACCGCAGGATACACAGACCCTGGAAGCTGTGCTTTCCCTGCCGCAGAAATATCGCAATGTGATCTATCTGCATTATTATGAAGGCTATGCTGCCACAGAGATCGCAGATATCATGCACAAGCCGGTGAACACCATTTACACGATGCTGTCACGGGCCAGAAAGCTGCTTAAAGAAAAGCTGGGAGGTGATGAGGTTGAATGAGCGGATCAGAAAAGCCTTTGATGCCGTGCATGCGGAAGAGGAACTCAAAGAAAGCACAAGACGATCGGTCATGCGCCAGCTGGAGCGAAGACACAGGCCATGGCTGAGCACACCGCGCATCGTCACAGTGCTCACCGTGCTGATCCTCATGATCGGGCTGGGCGGCTATTTCTCCTATTTTACCGAAGCCAGCGTCATCAGCGTAGACATCGATCCTTCCATAGAGCTTTCCGTCAACATCTATGGCCGGGTCATCTCTGCCACAGGGATCAACGAGGATGGCGAAGCGCTGCTTGCGGATGTCAGCGTCGATCACATGGATTATGCAGACGCGATCGTCGATCTGCTGAACAGCGAAGCTGTCCAAGCTTTGCTGGAAGCAGGCGACCAGCCGGAGATCACCATCGTCTGCGGATCCATGGAAAGCGCACGCGCAATGGAAGACTGCCTTTCTCAACGTGTTTCTTCTGTTTCCATCCATTGCAGCGAAAACCATCACGAAGTCGAACAGGCACACGAAGCCGGTTTATCCGTAGGAAGATACCGTTTGCTGCTGGAACTGCAGAAACAAGATCCGAACATCACAGCCGACGATATCGCCGGTCTTTCCATGGCACAGATCCGTGCCATGCTGGAAGCGACAGACACAGAAGCCGCTTCCCCAGGACACCATCAGGGACATGCTCATCATGGTCAAGATGAATAGAAAAGCGCCATCAAGCGGCGTTTTTTTGCATATATGAAAAAGCGAGGATCTCCATGAGGTCCCCGCCTTCGTCATCACTCGATCATGATGGTCTTCTTTTCCGGAAGCTTCTCTTGCGCTTTCGGGAAAGTGATCTTCAGCTCGCCATTGTCATAGCTTGCCTTGATGTCTTCTTCTCTTACGTTCTCTCCCACATAGAAGCTCCTGGAGAAGGTGCCGCTGTAGCGTTCCTGCCGGATCACATTGCCTTTGTCATCCTTCTCATCCTTGCTCGTGTTGTGGGATGCGCTCACATTCAGATAGCCGTCATTCAGTTCCAGATGGATGTCTTCCTTCTTGCAGCCAGGCAGTTCCATATCCAGCATGTAGCTTCCATCTTTCTCTGTGATATCGGTCTTCATGGCCATATCACTGCGGTTTGCGAAGAACGGTGATGTGAACATATCATCGAACATGTCGTCAAATAAGCTTGTGGTTCTCGGGAAGAATTTCATATTGATCGCCTCCATTTTCAAACATCCTCACGGTTGTCTTCAAGCAGCCGTTCATGGAATTCTTTCCATCGGGGCATCCCCCGATTACACTTATCATTATAGTCATATTTTTAGCACTGTCAAGTGTTGAGTGCTAAAAATCGTCAATATTTTCCATATTTTTATCCATTAAAACAAAGTTTGCACAAGGATCATGTAAAATATCGTCCCTCCAGCAATCGATAATAACATCTGCCGTTTCCATAGGTGCAAAAAGACGACCAGGGCGATAGACAGTAATTCCGGGATGCCATATGGTGCGCTGAGCACGCTGACATTGCGCAGACAGTAAATGACCAACAGGCCGAATACCGCGGCAGGCAGCACCTTGCCCAGATACCGTACATATTTCGGCGTCTGTCTGCCTGATGGAAACAACAAAAACGGCAGATAGCGTGTGATGGCGGTGCCCAAGACGATCATCGCGATCGTGATCAGCTGCTGTGTCAGCGTCATCCCTCATCCTCTCCCTTCTCCAACGGTCTTCTCAGCAGCGTCAGCACACCGAGAATGTCCAGCATCGCCGGAACCATGAACTGATCCGCCCCAAACAGGATCAGACAAAGCAAAGATACGGCAAGGCCGCAGAGCGAGCTGACGTGATCTTTCTCCTTGAGCCACTGCTCCAGGAAGATGACGACGAACATCGCCGTCATGACGAAGTCCAGCCCCTCCGTGCTGAACTGCAGGAAGGAACCGAATATCCCGCCCAATGTGGCGCCTGAAAACCAATAAAAGTGGTTCAGCAGCGTCACGAAGAACATGAACCATCCGCGGTCCACATCCTCCGGGATATCCGCGGTGTAATTGATCGAAAAGCTCTCATCGCACATGCCGAAGATCAGATAGATCTTCTTCCATCCCAGCCCTCGAAATTTATCCAGCATCGCAATGCCGTAAAACAGATGACGGGCATTGATCATCAGCGTCATGGCCAGTGCCTGCAGCGGATCAAACGCGCCCATGAGCATGTTGACGGCGATGAACTCAATGGAACCGGCAAAGATGGTCAGGCTCATGAGCAGCGGATAGATGAAGCTGAACCCATTGACATTCATATAGATCCCATAAGTCAGACCGAGAAACCAAAATCCCGCAAAGATCGGGATCGTATACGGAAAGGCACATTTCAATGCCTTCTTCATGACTTGTATCTGCAAGATATCCCCCTTCTTTCTGATCGGCAGCGCATCTTCGAATGCGATGGCAAGCAAGCCGATCCCCCTGTCTCTTCTTTCACATAGGAAAGGGCATCCGCTCGGATGCCCTGTCAGTTCACGCCTGTGTATGCAAGTCTGTCTTGCTGCCTTCGCTTGCCTGCGTCAAGATCTCGACCAGCTTGAGCGCCTGCGGCGGACAGCCGCTCACGCCGAGATAACGATCCGGACGCGACGGTCCGTGGAAGTCGCTTCCAGCGCTGATGAACAGCTTTTCCGCCTTGGCGATCTTCAGCAGTCTGGCCATCGTCTCCCGGCTGACCAGCGGGGAGAACACCTCGATGCCGTCAAATCCGCGGGCGATGAGCGAAGAGATGAACGCTTCTCCGAAATGATCGCAGTTCCAGCTGGACAGCACGGCGATGCCTTCGGCCAGATGGACGATCTCCAGGATGTCCTCCAATGCCGGATAGCGCATTTCCACATGACATGGGCCGCCCTGGCCAAACAGATCTTCTGCAAACCGGCTGATTGCCTTCTCCTCGTCCTCATCCTTCAGATACTTCTGGACGATCGGGAACTGGCGATAGACCTCATTAGAGAAGATGACCCGGGCAATCTCTTGGCCGGTGACCATCTGGAAGCGATTGTTTTCAAGCAGCTTTTCCATATCGACCACCATGCCCGTATGCTCCTTCAGCTTGCGGGCACGCTCCAGGCTCGCTCTCTTCTCCCGCTTCAATGACTCGCTTTCCACGGAGTTGAACAGCTCATTCTTCTCATCGATATAGTAACCGAGCACCCGTACCCGCCGTTCCTGATACATGCAGTCGATTTCTATGCCAGGAATATAGCAGATATCGTACAGCGCGCTCATGCGGCGGGCGATGGTATTGGCCCGGGCACAGTTATGATCGGTGATGGAGATGGTGCGGATGCCGGCCTTCTGCGCCTGCGCGAACAAGTCTTCCACATCATAATATCCATCATCGCTGAAATTGGAATGAATGTGCAGATCGATCGGTGAGATCTGCAGCTCCTTACGCACATCCTCTTCAAACCGGATGTTGTTCTGCGGCTCGAACACCAGATGCGTCCCCAAGATCCAGTCCGCGATAGAGCGCTGATCTGGAGAGACCAGCACCACCAGGATATTCAAGGCCCAGAAAGCAGCCAGGCCGAAAAAATTGAAGAAATATCCGAGGACCGCCACCGGAAGGCCGATGCCGATGAACTCGCGCAGGAACAGGATAAACGGATTGGCTTCACGATTGTCCTTGCGGACCACCTTCAGATCATGATAACCGCGGCCCAGGCTCTGCCCATGCGTCTTGACCGAGATCAGCCCGGTCATGAGCATGCTGGTAAAGAACAGCAATACGAGCGTGATCCAGTACATCGGCGTCAACAAGAACACTGGGAAGAATCCGCAGAGGATCGCGAGGAAAACGAGCAGCCAGAGCAGCGACGGGCAAAGGGCAAGGCTCACATCGATCATATAGGCATAGCAATGGGCGGAATAATCTGACTTATCCCGCGTCAGCCGTTTCGCCTGACGATATCCCTGCTGCTGATAAATGGCAGTTTTCTTCTTGAAATATGCCTTTCTCCGCTGACGGGCGGAATATTCCGTATTCTGTTTCTCCATTCGCAAATCATCTCCAATCGCTCATCCATCTGTCTTACATTATATCGTAAAGACGCGAATCTGCCAAATGGCCGATGGATCAGAACAGTCCGCTGATCTGTCCGTTTTCGTCAATATCCATGTTGAGCGCAGCCGGTCTTTTCGGCAGGCCAGGCATGGTCAGCACTTTTCCGGTCAGCGCAACGATGAACCCGGCGCCCAGTGACGGACGGAATTCACGCACGGTGATGCGGAAGCCCTTCGGCGCGCCATACAGCTTGTCCTGGTCGCTCAAAGAGGTCGGTGTCTTGGCCATGCACACCGGCATCTTGTCCCATCCGTTCTTCACGATCTCATCCAGCTGTGCCCTTGCTTCCTCGGTGTAATCCACGCCGTCTGCGCCATAGCATGTCTTGGCGATCGTTTCGATCTTGGACTCGATGGTGTCATTGACCTCATACAGCGGATGATAGCTGTTTTCCTGTTCGCACAGATCCACGACGATGCGGGCGAGCGCTTCGCCGCCGGCTCCACCTTTTGCCCATACCTGAGACAAGGCCATCGGATGTCCGTTTTCCTTGCACCAGTTCTCCAGCGCGTCGACTTCTGCCTGCGTATCGCTGACAAATTCGTTGATGGCGATCACATAAGGAAGGCCGAAGGCGCGCACCGTTTCGATGTGCTTAGCCAGGTTGGCACAGCCATCCAGCATCGCCTGTACATTTTCCTCTTTCAGGTGTTCGAATTCCACGCCGCCATGCTGCTTCAGCGCACGGATGGTCGCAACGATGACGACCGCATTGGGATGAAGATCCGCAAAGCGGCATTTGATGTCCAGGAACTTCTCCGCACCCAGATCTGCGCCGAATCCGGCTTCCGTCACCGTGTAATCTGCCAGCTTCAGACACGTCTTCGTCGCCAGCACAGAGTTGCAGCCATGCGCGATATTGGCAAACGGTCCGCCATGCATGATGACCGGATTATGCTCCAGCGTCTGGATCAGGTTCGGCTTGATGGCGTCCTTCATGATCATGGCCAGCGCCCCTTCGATGTGCAGATCACGCACATAGACCGGTTCGCCCTTCGTGTTGTATGCGATGAGCATGTTCGCAAAACGCGCCTTGAGATCTTCCAAAGAAGTAGCCAGGCACAGCACGGCCATGACCTCTGAGGCAACGGTGATGTTGAAGCCGTCCTTGCGCTCTACGCCGTTGGCTTTCGGCCCCAGGCCGATCTCGACCTGACGCAGCGAACGGTCATTCATATCCAGGCAGCGTTTCCAGGTTACCCGCTCGATGTCGATATCCAGCTCATTGCCCTGGTGGATGTGATTATCCAGGCAGGCAGAGATCAGGTTATTGGCCGTCGTGATGGCATGCATATCGCCGGTAAAGTGCAGGTTGATGTCTTCCATCGGCACTACCTGCGCATAACCGCCGCCGGCAGCGCCGCCCTTCAGCCCGAATACCGGTCCGAGGCTTGGCTCACGCAGCGCCACCATCGCCTTCTTGCCGATGCGGTGCAGCGCGTCTCCCAGGCCGACCGTCGTCGTCGACTTTCCTTCTCCGGCCTTGGTCGGGTTGATCGCCGTGACCAGGATCAGCTTGCCGTCTTTCTTGTCTTTGTTGCGGTTGAGCACATCCAGGCTCAGCTTGGCTTTGTACTTTCCATAATATTCCAGATCGTCTTCGTTCAGTCCGATCTTTTCAGCTACGCTGAGGATCGGATCCATCACACATTCCTGTGCGATCTCCAGATCAGTTTTACACATCGCGCATCATCCTCCCTCGTCATCCGTGTATGATCATTTACTGCATATCTTTCTTGCCGATGTCATTGCGGTGGAACAGGCATGCGCAGCTGACCTTGTCCACTTCCGCATACGCCTTTGCGTATGCGTCTTCCAGCGTCGGCGCCTGCGCCACGATGATCAGCACGCGTCCGCCTGCCGTCACCAGCTGGCCATCCGTTTCCGCAGTGCCCATATGATAGACGAGCGCATCTACCTGATCGAGGCCCTCGATCGCTGCGCCCTTGGTGCTGGATGCCGGATATCCGGCAGAAGCGAGCACGACGCCCAGCGTCACCTCATCGCTCCACTCCGGCGTGCATTCCTCATGATCCATCACCTTTTCGATGATCTCGACAAAGTCGCTCTTGAGCCGGGGCAGGATGACCTCTGCTTCAGGGTCGCCGAAACGCGCGTTGAACTCGATCGTCTTCACGCCGTCGTCCGTCAGCATCAGCCCGCCATACAGGAAGCCGGTAAACGGCACGCCCTCGTCGACCATGGCCTTCGCCATCGGCTTCATGATCGTGTTCATCGTCTCTTCGATGATCTGCGGCGTGATGCGGCGCACCGGTGAGTACACGCCCATTCCTCCGGTGTTCGGTCCGGTATCTCCGTCATACGCGCACTTGTGATCCTGTGCGATCTCCATCGGGATGACGACATCTCCGCAGACAAAGCAGATCAGGGAGAATTCAAAGCCGACCAGGCACTCCTCGATGACGACCTTGTTGCCTTCCTGAGCAAACGCGATATCCAGCGCCTCCAGCGCCTCTTCCAGCGTATGAGCCACCGTAACGCCCTTGCCGGCTTTCAAGCCGTCTTCCTTGATGACGATCGGCGCGCCTTTTTCCTTTACATAGCATACCGCAGCATCCTTGTCGTCAAATGTCGCATATGCCGCTGTCGGAATGCCATGACGCATCATGATCTGCTTGGCAAAATCCTTGCTGGACTCCACCTGCGCGGCCGCCTTCGTCGGTCCGAAGATCTTCAGCCCCTCTTTCTGAAACGCGTCTACTACGCCCAGAGACAGCGTATGCTCTGGTCCGACGATCGTCAGATCGATCTGATTCTCTTTTGCGAAGGCGACGAGCCCTTCCACGTCACTGTCGCTGATGTTCACATTCGTCGCGATCTGCTTCATGCCCGGATTGCCCGGTGCGGCATAGACCGCTGTGACCTTTTTGCTTTTGGACACCGCATGCGCGATCGCATGCTCACGTCCTCCCTTGCCGATGACCAATACTTTCATTTTTTCACACTCGCTCTCTTTCTCAGTCTATTTTACTTTATTTCCCGCCTGTTTACAATCTGAGCGTCCCCTTTTCCTCACTTTGAAGGGCATACGCGGGCATGGCAGGACATGGAAGAAATGTGAACGGCTCTTCAGATGCTGCTCACCCAGCATCCACATCGGCATACTACACTCAATGGCAATCTGATCTCATATCCGGCATATTCAAACATGAAAAGCAAAAAACACCGCCGTTCATTGACAAAACAGCGGCTATGCCTTCCAAAATCTGTCTTAAAGTAGAATACTTTATGTCATACAGTTTACACCGATCCTGACCGATCCACGTACAAAAATTGTATCACAAAACACTTTTGATGTAATCAATTTAACGAAAATCGCCGTAAAAAGTCCATTCATGCAGTCGTTTTTCATCTATTCATGGTCAGGAGAAGTGTCATCCGCTCAGCCGACTGGCAGAAAGGAAATGATCATGGGAAGAAGAGGAGAAAATATACGAAAACGTAAAGATGGAAGATGGGAAGCAAGGCTCATCATCGGGCATGGCCCAGAAGGGAAAACGCTTTATCGCTCAGTGTATGGCAGGACCTACCTTGAGGCCAAAAACAAGAGGATGGAACTGATTCAGAAGACGCAGGCATATCCGGCAAAGGAAAGCGCTGATCCTGAGCTGCGGATGACCCAGTTGTTTGAGGAATGGCTTCAGGACAAAAAAGACAGAGTGAAGCAATCCACATATTCCGGATATCAGCGTTTGATCGATACCCATCTGGATCCTGATCTGGGCAAGTATCGGTTGAGCGAACTGAACGATGAGCTGTTGGACCGCTTTCTGCGGGACTGCCTGAATTCCGGCAGGCTGGATGGCAAGGGCGGTCTTTCTCCCAAGACCGTGGCAGATATCCGCTCGGTGCTTCTGCTTTGTCTTCGTTATGCCAAACAGAAACAGTATTCCTGCCCGTCCTTCGATCATCTTTTCTGTCCCCGTGTAAAGCAGCCGCGCATCAGCATCCTTTCCATGGAAGAACAGGCAAAGCTGGAAATGTCCTGCTGGAGAATCGTGAACCGTTTCACATCGGCATCCTGCTCACGCTGTATGCCGGATTGCGCATCGGAGAGCTCTGCGCCCTGCAGTGGAAGGATATCCGCCTTGAAGAAGGCACGGTACATATCGAGAGGACCCTCCTGCGCATCCGGGATCGTTCCCGCCAGCACAGCCACCGAACCCGGATCCTCATCGACCGGCCTAAGACAGAAAGCTCGATCCGCACCATCCCGCTGCCATCCGCATTGATCGACGTCCTGCGATCCTGCCGTCAGGATGAAGACTGTTATCTGCTGAGCGGGACCAGACAATTCATAGAGCCCAGGCTCTGCCTGAGCCGCTATAAGACCTTATTGAGACATGCCGGATTAAACGCCTATACGTTTCATACCCTGCGGCATACCTTTGCCACCCGCTGTGTAGAGAACGGCTTTGACGCCAAATCGCTCAGCGAGATCCTAGGGCATGCCAACGTCAACACCACTTTGCAGCGTTATGTCCATCCGACGATGGAGCAGAAGCGCCGTCAGATGGAACGGCTCCGATTCTCAGGAAAAAGTGGTCAGCAGTATGGTCAGAAATCCACAGATCCGGCATAAATAAAGGGGATCCTCCATGTCATTCTCATAGTATTCTACTTTAAGAAATACACCGAATACGGACAACTTCACGGTAAATTCTGGAAGTAGGTGATGATTTATCAAGCACAGAAAGTATAAGAAAGCTGCTGAGCATTTCATTTCATGTGACACTGCATCGCTGTGTGATGCAGCTTCACTGAGCGATGCCGAGCTGATGATGCGTCTGGAAGAATGTGGTCATCGCTTCCGCAATACTTTCCAAGCCAAGGACTGCTATATCCATCGCAAGATCGGAGACAGCGACGTCCTGATCTCCATTGGACAGAACATCGCGGATTTTAACGGCTACATCGAGCTGAACGCTACGGCGGCATTGTTGTGGGAAACCTTGCAGGAACCAAGCACCGCATCGGATCTGGAACAAGTCCTGGAATCAAACTATGACATTTCTCACCAACAAGCCAAAGAAGATATCCTTGACTTTCTGAAGCTGCTCCAACGTCATGACATGGTCATCATTCAACAGGGGGATGATGCCGATGACTGACACGAAAATGTTGAAGGAAATGCCGAAACGCATTCCGGTCAACGGGACCTTTGAGCTAACCGTACGATGCAATCTGCACTGTAAGATGTGTCTCTTCCGGCACGATGACAGTGAAAACGAAGAAATCATGCAGAATGAACTGAGTGCGGCGCAATGGATCGATATGTCCAGGCAGGCGGCAGAAGCAGGAACGCTTACCTTGCTCATCACAGGCGGAGAACCCATGCTCAGACCAGATTTTTGCGAGATCTGGGAAGGCATCTATAAACAGGGCTTTCTGATTACACTTTACACGAACGCCACCCTGGTCACTGACCAGATTATAGAGACGCTCAGAAAATTTCCGCCGCACAACATTGGAATAACAATATATGGCTACGAAGCAGATATATACAAAAAAGTAACAGGAAGCAGCAAAGCGTTTTATCAAATGATTCATGGAACCCAGAAGTTGCTGACCCTCCCTTCAAAGATTCAATTTCGAAGTACAATTATTCAAGATAATTTTGACGATGTCAAAAGAATCGAGAAACTGATTTCCGAACAATTTAGTTTTCACGGAATTGTCGAAGAACCACGATGTATTTTCCCGGCGGTAAGAGGAGGATGTTCAAAAGCCAAAAGTGTTAGGTTAGCTCCTGAAGATAATGTAAAATTAATTTTTAGAAGAGGCATTGACGAGCTAAGAGAGAGAATTGGAGAACAATCTTTTGATAAAAGCAAGTTGAAATTTAAAGCTGTACCTAAAAGAAAAGATAATAATGCTGATAACATCAATTCGTTTACATTGCTTGGATGCGATGCAGGAATGAAAAACTATACTATATCTTGGGATGGAATGTTACTAGGATGTCAAACTTTGGGAGTATTTCAGACGAACGCACTTCATGATGGCCTTTTACAAGCTTGGGACAAATTCCCCTTTACTGTAAAACTCCCTGAACAGAATGAGAAATGTAAAAAATGTGAAATTTCTCGATTCTGTGAATCCTGCTATGCTTCCAGATATGCAGAAACTGGTGAATTAAATGGCTTATCTGAGTATCAATGTAAAGACGCTCACGCAATAGCAAAATTAATTAATGGAGGTAATTTTGATGAATTATGAAAGAAAATATGAAAAACCAAAATTGACTTTTAGCAACCTGACAGTAGACAAAAGTGTTGCAGCAACTTGCTGGGGATTGCATCCGGGTCATCCTCACGATGTTGAGCACTTCTATGATGTCGAAGGAACAGGTTACATCGGTTTTCACATTCAGAGTAGCTCAGGCAATTGTGGAGGTCCCGATGCATATAGTATTCTTTATTATGAGTCAGAAGGATCTGTTGGCGACCCTGTGAAAGGAGCCGAATATGAAAGTTTTATCGAATCCGAATTAACAAAAAGAGGCGGAAACAACGGACAGCCATATAATAATATATCCACTGATTTTCCCACAAATCCTAATCCCGGTTGGAGTTAATGGGTAACAAAAGCTATCACTTCAAGATAGGTCCTCTTACCTTACAAATCAAAAAGAATTATTACGATCATTATTTTAATATATGGTCGCATAAAATGGACCCATATCTAACCGATAGAAGTGATAACAGCGGAGATACTGCAATTACAATATCCTTTGCCAACCGTCCGTATCCTACGGAACGAAAATTACTAAGATGTGATAATTATGGTTTTTATGCTTGCTATATAACAGAGGATAAGAATCATACAATATATTATCAATATATGCGAAAAGCGACAAAAAAGATATTTTTCACTATCTCAGTAGATGAAATGCATCGTGAGATATGCCTTCTTGAGGACCATACAAATTCATATCATGCAATCCCATTTGAGTTTCTAGGCATAATCATACCAAATATTATTTTAAATTATGGTTTTTTGTCCTTCCACGGCGTCCTGATGGAATATGAAGGAAACGGCATCATCATCTCTGCGGCTTCCGGCACCGGAAAAACGACGCATGCGCGTTTATGGCGTGATCTGAGACGTGCGCTCATCATCAACGGTGATCGTGCGGTCTGTGCGAAAACAGCGGAAGGATGGACAGGTTATGGTCTGCCTTGGTCAGGAACAAGCGGTGAACAGATCAACCGCAGCGTAGCGATCCGGGCTCTGGTCGTCCTGCGCCGCGGCGAGACGAACGAGGCGCACCGCATCTCTGCCTTAGAGGCGTTTCACCAGGTCTTTGCCCATGTGCTTTATCCTTCCTGGGATAAAGCACTCACTGAAAAGATGATGGATCTGCTGGAATCCTTTCTGCGTGATGTTCCGATCTTTCTGCTCAGCTGCCGTCCGGATGCAGAGTCTGTAGATGTGCTGCATGATGCACTAGCCGAGGTCCTGCATGAGTGAAAAACGTCTGATTTCCTCTTCGGTGCTGTTTGCAGCGATCGAAGAAGAATTACAGAACCGCCATCAGGCTTCTTTCACGATCACCGGGATGAGCATGTGGCCGTTTCTGTGTCATGAGCGGGATAAGGTGATCATCACGTCATGCGCTGCCGCTGACTTAAAAAAAGGCGATATCGTATTATTGCAGACCCCTCTGGGAAATTATCTGCTGCATCGTGTAACAGGCAGAAAGACAAGGATGTTCGAAACGACCGGAGATGGCAACTGCTTTCAGGATGGCTGGTTTCCTGATGCCTGTCTGCGGGCCCGCGTCGTTTCCCTGATCAGAAAAGACAAAACGATCGATTGCTCAGCATGGCAATGGAAGCTGATCTTCCGTCTGTGGATGTGTCTGTTCCCCATGCGAAAGCCGCTGTTGACTCTGTTGAAAAAAATCGGAAAACACAGAAAACGCAAAAGATACTGAAATCAGTTTGATTTGATCTCAGTATCTTTTTTCTTGTCAGGATGCGTCTTTCCCCGGGAAATACCCATGACTTTTACGTCCCGATCATTCACCTGTCAAAAAATACATCCCTCCGTGGGGAAGGATGTATCTTTCAGGCTTTATGCCTTCTTATTGTGTTTTCTGCGTACGACGATCATGATGATCACAGCCGCTGCGGCGATGATCACGATGCCGGCGAAGAGTCCGGTCTGTACAGCTGCGGCAGTATCGGCCGTTGCTGCGTCACCTGAACCATCGTCCTGTCCGTCATCAGCGCCTACAGCCGGTGCATTGGTATCCGCACCTTCTGCATCCAATGCGCTGATGGCTTCGTTCAGTGCATTCGCTGCTGCATTGACTTCTTCCTGCGTCGCTGCTTCATCAGAAAGCACGAGCTTTGCCGTTTCCAGTGCGGTGCTGACCTTTTCTGCATCAGCGCGAGCATAGCTGCTCAGATCCAATGCGTCTGCGGCAGCGATGGCAGCTTCCAGCGCTGTCTTGTCCGCTTTCGTTCTCGCGTTCAGGCGAGCTTCGAGCAGGCTCTGTGTAGCCGCGTCGATCTCTTCCTGAGTCGTTGCACTGGCATAAACTTCCTGTGCAGCGGCCAGCTTGTCAGCCAGTCCTTCTACGGTAGATGCAACATAGTCATCCAGATTAGCGACCATCTGGGCAACCAGCGTGATCTCATGTGCAAGCGCATCTTTGTTCAGCGCCGCTTCCGCGCGCAGTCCGGCGATCGCATCACTCAGGTCCGTGATGGCTTGCGTGACTTCTGCCGTCGTGGCATCGTCATTGCCTGCCACTGCCTGTGCAGCTTCGATCGCTGTCTGCAGTGCCTCGAGGCTTTCTGATGTGTAGTCGCCGTCAAGATAGCCGTTAGCCGCTTCGATCAATGCGTTCAGCTCTGCCTTGGAGACGATCTCCCACAGCTCCTGTGCTGCTTTGGTCATCGCTTTGTTCGCTGTCTTCAGCTCATCTGCGGTCGCATCCGGATCATCGACAAGTTTCTGCGCTGCCTCTACAGCTGCTTCCAGTGCGTCCACCTTGCCCGGACGGAGTCCTTCTGCGTTATTCAGGATGTTCTCGTTGATGAAGTCGATCGTTGCCTGAACATCTGCTCTCAGGGCATCCGTGCTTTCATCCGTATTCAGCGCCTGCATCGCTTCGCTCAGGTCGAGCAGTGCAGTGACAACTTCGGTTGCGGTCGGCGTTTCCTTGGTCAGTACGGCCTGTGCAGCTTCGATCGCTGCGTTCAGCGTTTCATCATCAGATCCCAATGCGACGGCCTTCTCGACCATGCTGCGCAGGGCCTGTACAGCTGCTTCGCTGGCTGCCGGTACATCGCTGATTTCTTCCAGCGCGCCGATGGCTGCGTTCAGCGCCTGAGCAGCGCTGTCTACTGCTTCCTGGGTCGCTTCTTCATCTGCTGCGACTGCGAGGGCCGCTTTCAGTGCTTCCTGCATCGCGGTCCAGCTTGCTTCGGTGTAATCCTCTGCATTCAGGGCTTCTGCGGCGGAGATGGCCGCATTCAGCTGAGTCTTGTCTGCCGGTTCTGGTTCAGGCTCGCTGACGAATGTCATTTCGAACTTATCCAGCTGCGGCGACTTGCCAGCCGGTCCGGTGAAGACGAGCACGCCGTCTCCGGCTTCAGTGACCACCAGGTCAAATTCTGCCGTATGGGTCGCGGTGGCGCTGTCATTGGCGCCTGCAGACACTGTTCCGCTTTCGATCTTTCCGCTTTCCTCGCTCCATGCCAGCGCATTGGTATTGGAACCGCTGCGGTAAGTCACGACGACATGATATGTTCCCGCATCTTCAGCGCGGTAATGATACTTGATGACATCTCCCTGGTTGAGGGCATCCACGAACTTGCCGTTGCTTGCCCACGCAGCTTCAGTGACCTTGCAAGGCCATCCGTTATCATTGCTCGTATCATTGATGATCTCTGAGACATATTCCGCTTCCAGCGTCACTGCGTCTGTTCCTGTCAGGAACAAGAACGGGTTGGATCCGGTGTAGTGGCTGAATACAAATCTCGCTTCGATCGTCGCATCCGCGTTCACATTCTCAAATGTATATGAAGAGACTGCGCCTACCGATTCGCCGTTGACCAGCACATCGGCAATTTCATAGCCTTCGTCTGCGGTGATCGTATACGTCTTGCTCTGTCCTTCTTCCACAGAGACCGCACCTTCATCGCTGATGGTTCCGCCTGCGCCTGCCGTTGCGGTGATCGTATATTCTGTGATATCGATCTCGCTTGGGACGATCTCCAGACGGTCAAGCTGCGGCGATCTGCCATCCGGTCCGGTGAACACGAGCACGCCGTCTCCGGCTTCAGTGACCACCAGGTCAAATTCTGCCGTATGGGTCGCTGCCGTGCTGCCTGCGCCTGCAGATACCGTTCCGCTTTCGATCTTTCCGCTCTCTTCGCTCCATGCCAGCGCATTGGTATTGGAGCCGCTGCGATAGTATGCCGTCACATGGTATGTACCGGTCTTTTCTGCCGTGTAGCAATACTTGGCCACATCATTGGTATTCAGGGAATTCAGGAACTTTCCGTTGCTTGCCCAGGCTGCCTCTGTCACCTGCAGCGGCCAGCCATTGTCATTGCTTTCATCATTGATCAGCTCAGAAGCAAATTCAGCTTCAAGGGTGGCAGAAGATCCGCTCCTCCACGGAAGCTGGAAACGATCGTCTTCTGTGTACTGCTCACGAGCGACCAGTGCCTCCATGGCGCTGCGCAGTCCGCTGATGGCCTGAGTGACCTCTGATGTATCCGGTGCCTGCGCGCCGGCTACTTCCTCTGCATAAGCCATGGCCTGGGTGAAGTCCTCCCAACCAGAGACATACCAGTCGCGCTTCTGTTCGCGGGCAGTCTCCAGCAGTTCATTCAGCGTCTCCAGAGAGCTGGTCTCTGTATCTTTGATCGTGATGTTCGCACGGTCATTGAATCCGAGGATCAATCCGTCGCTTGGATCGGCCAGTTCGATCGAGAACTGTCTGTCTCCCGTCACGTTGGTATTGCGGCGGGTGCTCACCTGCGCGGTAAACTCCGTCTGGCCTTCTTCCATGACGATCTCCGTGATCTGCTCAGTATCGAAGTCATCCTGGATGGCCGTTCCCGGGTTCGGCTGCAGCAGGGCAGTGATGGTGCCGGTGCTGCCTCCTACGCGGACGATCTTCACATCCAGCGTAGATTCTTCATTCATCGTGTAGCTGTCCTGTTCCAGACCGATCATGCCCTGTCCGCCGTTGTTGATGACATATGCAGCTTCCAGGCCGATGGCGCCGGTGCTGCCCACGGTCAGGGTCAATGTATGATCGCCGTCCTCTAGATCATCGGAGGCAAAGATCATCTGTCCGGTCGCACGTGAGGTCGCCTTGGTATCGATGGTGATCGGATCATTGTCATCGATCTGGATGGTGGCCTGTCCATGGTTAGGATCCTTCGTGCCCATCAGATAGATCTTGGAGCCGTGGAACGTCACGGTCAGCGACGCGCCGCCATTCGCATAGCGGTTGGTGCCGTTGATATAATTCGTTCCGCTCTCAGCTATCCATGTGCCATTGGTGAACGTGAATCCTGCGCCGTCTGATACATCGGTATCCTCGATGTCGATGACATCCATGCCGGCCGGCGCAGTGCCTGCCAGTTCAAAGTCGTCGCTCGCCTTATATACGCCGATCTCGCTGATCATCGGTACGGCATCAGCCTTATTGGTGTCTACCGTGATGCGCAGCTGATCTGCTCTCACCGAAGCAGTGCGGATCAGACGCTTAGCGCCGATCGTCTCGCCTTCATCCAGTACGGTCCACTCATCGTTGTCCCCATTGCGGTATTCCACTTTGTATTCATTGATGCTCTGTCCAAGCTGGATGGCTTCCTCGATGGATACGACATCAAAGGTCTTCGTCTCGCCCAGATCGACGATCAGCGTGCCGGATGAAGTGCCGTCATCCGTCGTCCAATATGTATCGTCGCTGCCATCCAGGACATTTGCCGGGCTGAATGCCGTGTCATTGCCTCTGACCGACGTCGCGCCCACAACGGCTTCTTCCGCCAGGTTGTCCGCAAAGGTCTCGCTGATGTTCGCGCCGAATTCTGCCAGTCTGTCCAGGATCTCCTGATCCACGGTGCCATCGGTGTTCGGCGGTACGTTCAGCAGCAGCGGCGCATTGTGACCGATAGAGTTGAAGTACATGTTGCCCAGATCAGTAATGGTCTTCGGCGTGCTCTTGTTTGGTCCCCAGAACCATCCGGAGGTGATTCTCGCATCTGCTTCCGGAACGGTCCACTTATTGCCGTCTTCATATCCCAGAGAATAGCTGCCCTGCATGTTGTCATCGCAAGTATCTGCTTCGACATTGACATTGGACTTGGACCAGGTGTTCTTGGCCGCATAGCCATTCTCATTTCCGATCCAGCGCACCGTCGTGTTGGCGCCGCACTGGAAGATCATGCATTCGCTGTCATAGCCGGCTTCCAGGCCCTCCTGTGCCTGGATGGTGTCATACCAGCGCTGGAAGTCATATTCCTGGGCATCGGATCCGCTGCCCTTTGCGCCATCCATCCAGATTTCGGTGAAGTGGCCGTCATTGCCATATTTGTCATCACCCAGGATCTCATTGAGCTGGTTGACATAGTAATCGTTGTAATCCAGGACATCATTTGCCGCATTGGTCGGATTGCCATCGGCATCATAATATCCATAGCTTTCTGCATTGATGTCCCATGGAGACAGATACAGGCCCATGTCCATATCATATCTCGTGCAGGCCTCACTGATCTCCGCCAGGATATCTCCCTGTCCGTCCTTGTAGCTGGTGGCAGCGACGTCATATTCTGTATAATCGCTGGCCCAGATACAGAAGCCGTCATGATGCTTTGCCGTCACGATGATCTTCTTGAATCCGGCATCGTGGAATGCCTTGACCAACGTTTCCGCGTCGAAATCCTTTTCCAGCGTGAAGATTTCATCCGGTGTCCGGTCTCCGTAATTCTCTCCCCATTCAATATTGTTGAAGGTGTTCGGTCCGAAGTGGACAAAACCAGCAAGCTCTTCCTTCTGATAACGATACTGCTCCGGTGTCGGCGTCACGCCCCAGGCTTGCGGCACGGCCGTACCATTGTCAGACAGATCGCTGTCATAGACAAGATCTTCGGCTGCCGAAACGGAAGTAACTGCCGGAACACCTGTGAAAACGCTCATCGCCATGATGGCAGAAAGCGCAATCTTGTTCAGTTTCATTGTGTTCTTCTCCCTTTCTTTTTACCTGACTCACGATCGTGAGCAGACGCGACGGTACAGACAATGATCAAAGTTCCCGTGATCATTCCGTTCGGCGTTGTTTCTGAAAACGATTTAGCTTTTTGCGACCCTCCTTTTCATAAATGTAAACCCTTTCAATATAAATATAACGCAAACCAGGATCGTATCATTTGCACTTTTTATTGAACATGTTGCACTTTTTAGCATTTCGTTTCTGTATAAAATTAACCTCTTTGCACAAAAAAAATCACAGTTTATTCATAAAAAAGGATGATAAATCACATATTCTACACCAAGAACACAAAATGAGGCCGATGTCTCTGCACAACGGACAGAAACAACGGCCTCATCATCCTGTATCCTTTTCTTTAACCTCCGCTTGAGCACTTCTCCGCGTCGATGGCGAGGACGAGCATCAGCACATATAACGCGTCATCCGGATCATTCACTTCGATCACATAGGTGTCTGACAAGTGCAGCAGCTCTTTGTATATAGAAGCGACCTGATTGCCGGAGAAGTCCAGCACCTGATAATCCCACTGCATGAAGCTGCCCTTGACCTGCCAGTTCTTGCAGTCGACATAATAGCTTGGACGAAACCAGGAAAAATCTCTCGATATGCATCCGATATATTCAATCCCGGCGTACATCTCAAACTTCGGCAGCAGCCTGAACAGTTTTTCTTCGACCCTGCCGACTTCCTGGTCGGACGTATCGAAGATCTTCAGGCAGTGTCCCCAGGACAGCTGTCCCTCCACCCTGTACAGCGTATGTCCATCCTCATCATAGATATCATAACAATCAAACCAGCTGAACAAGCGCTGTTTGAAGTACATTTTCATGTTCCATCCCTCCTGTCTCTCTATGAGCAAGAAAACGGCATGACCAGTTCAGATCATGCCGCATTCCAGTCGCCATCAAAGCTTGACAAATTGTTCTACGTCAACGACAAAGATCGTTGCGCCCCCGACCTGTACTTCCATCGGGAAAGAAGCGTATCTGCCGATATCATAGGACGCCGTGCTTGGGACTACCTCTGTGCGGCGGCGGCTGTATTCTCCGATTACTTCGATCGCGCGTTCGACCCGGTCATCCTCTGTACCGATGATCAGCGTCGTGTTGCCGGCTCTGAGAAAACCGCCAGTAGTGGCAAGACGGGTCACCTGATAATTTTCCTTGGTCAGTGCGCTTGAGACAGCCGGGCTGTCGTCATTTGACATGATGGCAAGAATAAGTTTCATGATGATCACTCCTTTATCAGATATCCTGATTTCATTTTAGCATTCCCGTTTCACGTTTACAATCGAATTGTGTGATATCACACTTTTTCCTGAATTTTTCCAGATTTGTCAAGCCGGATGCCATATCGCCTCATTCATGCGCTCATCACTGCTTAGACAAGCGAACATCTGCAGGACGTACAACATGTCTTTCTGCATCCATCCCATAAAAAATGCGGCCGGATATGCTATAATAGTCACGTTTGCAAGGAAGTGAGCAAGATGAAGACCGGACTGGTATTAGAAGGAGGAGGCATGCGCGGCGCCTATACCTGCGGCGTGCTGGATGCTTTCCTCGACCATGATATCGAAGTAGACGGCCTGATCGGCGTATCGGCAGGCATCTGTCACGGATGCAGCTATGTATCGAAGCAGCGCGGACGCGCTTTCCGCGTCATGAGCGACTATCTGCGCGATCCGCGCTACATGAGCATGCGTTCCCTGATCCAAACAGGTGATCTGTTCAACGCGGAATTTGTCTACCATACGCTGCCGGAGATCCTGGACCGCTATGATTTTCAGACATTCAACCGTTCGCATACCCGGCTGTATGCCGTCTGTTCCAATCTGGAAAGCGGTGAGGCAGAATACATCCGCCTGATTCATATGGAGCAGGATGTGAAATATGTCCGGGCGAGCGCGTCGCTGCCGCTGCTGAGCCGCATCGTCGAACTGGATGGCAAGAAGCTGCTGGACGGTGGTGTCTGCGACAGCATCCCCATCCGCAAGTTTCAGTCGATGGGATATGCGCGCAATATCGTGGTCCTGACACAGTATGGAGGATATCGCAAGCAGAAGAGCGCATCGCTGCCGCTGATCCGCGCCCGCTATCATGCTTATCCCCGATTCGTGGAAAAGATGGAGGACCGTCATCTTCGATACAATGACACGCTGGATCTGCTGAATGAAGAGGAGAAAAAAGGAAATGTCCTCATCATCCGGCCGAAGAAGCCGGTAAATATCTCTCGGCTGGAGAAGAATGTCGAAAAGCTTCAGGCGCTTTATGATGAAGGGTATGCGGACACGGCCGGCATGATCCAGGACATCCGTGCCTTCCTGGCCGGATAAGCGAAAAAGCGGATTCATTCCGTTTTTTTCTGCCAAAAGAAATGAGGAACGAGAATCATGAAACCTGAACAATTGCTGAAGATCAGCGCGCTGGCCGGGAAGATCCTGCTGGAGAACGGCGCAGAGATCCAACGCACCGAAGATACCATCTGCCGCATCTGCGAGGCCTACGGCGTGGAAGAGGCCAGCGCCTTTGTCATCCCGACCGGAATGTTCCTTTCCTTTTCCGCGGAAGGAAAGACGTATTCCCGCATCATGCGCATACGCGGCAGCTCGCTCAATCTAGAGCGCATCAACCGGGTCAATGACATCTCACGGCGCTGTGTCCGACAGCCAATGCCCTGCGAGGAGATCATGGCAGAGCTGATGCAGATCCGGGAGGTGCGTAACTATCGGCCGAAGACCGTCACGCTGGCCGGCGGGTTCATCGCCATGTGCTTTACCCCGTTCTTCGGTGGTTCTCTGTCAGATGCGCTGGCTGCTTTCCCGATCGGCATGGCGACGCAGTTTCTGGTGCAGAAATGCGAACAGCTGCAGATCAATTTCATCGTGCGCATCATCTCCACGAGCGTCATCCTGACCAGTGCGGCGCTCTTTCTGCATCAGCTGGGCATCATCCGCAACACGGACAGCGTCATCATCGGCTCGCTCATGCTGCTGGTGCCGGGGCTGGCCATCACCAACGCGGTCCGCGATTCCATCGGCGGCGATCTGCTTGCCGGCATCATCCGCGCGATCGAAGCGTGCCTGATCGCGGTCGCCATCGCCCTGGGCGCAGGCGTCACCATGAGCATCTGGCTCTCGGTGAGCGGAGGTGCGTGATATGGCGGTAAGGATCATCTGCGCACTGCTCGCCACGGTCTTCATCGCCGTCCTCTTTCAGGTGCGCAAGGAAAACATCTTCGCTGCGGCCATCGGCGGCGGACTGGGATGCCTGGTCAACGAATGCGGCCTGGCGCTTGGTCTGGGCACATTCTTCTCCATCTTCCTCGCCTCGCTCGCCCTGGCATCCTACAGCGAGATCATGGCGCGTGTCAGGAAAACGACCGTAACGACCTTCCTGATCAGCGGTCTGTTCCCGCTCGTGCCCGGCGCAGGCATGTATTATACGATGCTTGCCATCGTCCACAACGATCTGAGCGAGGCGCTCAGCACCGGCATCTCCACGCTGAGCACAGCGGCAGTGATGGCATTGGGGATCTTGTTTGTCTCCACGCTGTCCCGCGGCATCACTTATTTCCGAAAGACCAAAAGCACCGGCAGATGACCGGTGCTTTTTTGATGGTCAGAGGTGAAACAAAGGCTGTCAGCCATGCCGATGGTGCGGCATGGATGCGCACACATGCAACAGGCAGCCCCTATGGGACTGCCTGATCAGATCATCTTGAATGCTTTCTGCGCTGTAAGACAGCGGCGCCCATGCCGCCTGCCAGCATGCACATCAGTGATCCTGCGTCTGCCGCAGCGGCGGTATCCGGTGAATCCCCGCGCTCAGGTTCTTCCGTATCAGGATCCTGCGGATCATTCGGTCCGCTTTCCCCCTCTTCCGCTCTTTCCACCGTCAGGGTGAAGCTGATCGTCTCTGCTTCTGTGCGCGTCTTTGGCGTTCCGGTGATCTCCACCGTCCCATAGCCGTGATATACCACATACCATACGCCGGCATCGTCTTGTTCTACGCTGACGATGGTATCATCGCTGCTGTGCCAGGTATAATCAGAAACGCTCCACAGCGCATCCGCAGGCTTCAGGAAATCCATCAGTTCCTGACGAGTGCCCAGGTCTGCCTTGATCACCACATCTTCTGCCACGATATCGCCCGGCTGAGCATCTGCGCGGCCGACAACGACACGGATCGGCAGCTTGGTCTCGCCGTGTACGGCATAGACCGTCGTCTCTCCGCACTGTGCGCCTGAACGGACGATCCAGCTGATGCCGTTCTTCTGCACATACGCAATGTCTTCCTCTTCGCTCTCAAATGTGAGGCCCAGCGTCTGCGCGATATCTGCACCCTGATATGTATATGCCAGCTCTGCGAACGTATGCTCTTCATACGCGGAAGGATCTTCGGTCGCCTTCAGATATACGCTCTGCGGGAAGCTGAACAGCTTCAGATAAGCCTCATCTTCTGCCGGATTGCCTTCCAGCGATACTCTCCACAGACGTCCGCCCTCTCCATACAGCGAGGAGAAGTCCGTGATCTGGTTATCGGAGAGGTCGATGAATACCAGACCGCTTGTCATCAGATCCTGGATCGGGCTGAAATCGCTGATCTCATTTCCTGAGAAATCAAAGGACGCATCGGCGCTCGGCTTGGCAAACTGCATGCCTTCCAGGCTCGTGATGCCCATATCAGAAGCATCCAGGACATACAGGTCCTGCATCTCTTCCTTGGTCACGATGCCATCCTGGTTTTCATCCACTTCCGCGGCGACCAGACGCTGCAGGGTCTCGTCCGCAAAATGGACGATCTCTTCTTCCGGGATCGTCGTCGGCTCCTGTACGGTGATCGTCAATTCGATCACTCTGTCCTGCTCGACATACTGCCCCGGCGTACCGGTGATGGTCGTCGTTCCATAGCCGTTGATCCCTACTCTCCAGTCAGGGATCCAGAATGAGTTGGGGCCTTCATAGACCTCGGCGACGGCAGGATCGCTGCTGGTCCACTCATATCCCTGCACGGTCCACAGCGCTTCATCCGGTCCGATCAGGTTCATGAGGTTTTCCACTGTTCCCGGTTCTGCTTCCAGCACCATATCCTGAGCGATGACATCATCAGCGCTCAGATCAGCGGAACCGATGTGGACCGTGACCTCTTTGCGCACACCCTCGTGCTCGGCATACAGGATCGTATCCCCGCTCTTCTCTTTCGCATAGACGCCGACATAATCACCGGCAATGCCCATGTACAGCATATCGTCATCTGCCGGGATGTAGTCGATGCCATGGGTCTCATCGATATTTCCATCCCCGCCGAAATGATACAGGATAGCCAGATGGCAGCCGCTATATCCGCTGCCTTTTGTGCCCAGAAAAATCTCATCCGGCGTGCCCCAGAGGGTGAAATAGTGATCGGCCGGCGCTGGGTTTCCTGCGATGGCCAGCCCGTTCAGCCGATTCATCGACATGCCGAACAGCGCGGAAAAATCGCTGATCTGGTTGTTGCGCAGGTCGATGGTCTGGAAAAACGCATCCGGATGAGCGGCATACAATTCAGCGATCGGCGTCAGATCCGTAATCGCATTGTCGGAAAAATCGAATATGCTGTTTCCGGCTTCATGGCCTGCATACTGGATGCCCTCCAGGCTGGTGATCCCCATGCCTGATGCGTTCAATCCGTGTAGATGGCTCATCTCTTCCTTAGTCAGCACACCATCTTCATTGGCGTCGATCTTGTAGCCGAACTGTTCCGTATTCAGGATCAGCTCTTCCAGCTTTGGATCCTCAAAATGGACGATGTCCGTCGCGTTTTCGCTTGATCCTCCATGAGTGGTTGTTTCCATCTCCTCAAACTCCTGTGCGCAGATTGTCTGTGGTACAGCTGCTGCTGCGCACATGCCCAGCGCGCATACCGCTGCGATCAATTTCTTCATCAATACCCCTTCTTTCTTGTCTCTCCTTCACTTTATCACTGCGCTTTGCATTTCTCCATATGTGCGCCTCGTTGTGCGCCGCAATCGAGTTCTTAGCCTTTTTATTATTTAAATCAATATATGCGCCTGATTGTGCAGCATTATGATTTTATGAAAAGCAATGCGCATAATTGCCAGCACAGTGCAAAGCATATATAATGTCTTCACCTGAAATGATCTGAAAGGAAGGGCTTTTGCATGTCTAGATTCAGCGAACAATGCAAGGAACTTATCCGGGAAAATGGAACCAATGTCTATCGGATGTCTAAAGAGTTTTCCCTGGAAGTCACCGCGCTGCAGCGGATGGTCACCGGAAAGCGGCTGTCAAATATAGATTTTGTCAAAAAATTCTGTGAATGCCTGCGCATCCCAGAAACCGAAAAAAGCACGCTGCTTGAATGATATAAGATCGAACAAGTAGGTGAAAACACCTATTACAGCCGCAAATGCATCAAGCAGCTGTTCGGCCGTCTGTACGGCCTGGAACATGAAGAGGAACCGTTCAGAGAAAACCATGAGGACCCTGCACCCTCTTTCTCGATCCATACGCACATGAGCCTCGGGGTCGAGACCGCATTGCTGGCGATCCTGGAACATTGCTTCTGCAGTGAAAAAGAGGAACAGATCTATACGAACTTCCCGGCCGGAGACAGCAGCTTGTTTCATTATCTGAACATCTTGCGGATGCGTCATGGCAATAATGTATCGATCTCACACCTCATCAATTTCCGGATCGACAGCTTTCACAGTCTCAGCAATCTGAACGCCTTGCTGCAGATCCTGCCGTTCACCATGTCATCCAATATCCGATATACGCCTTATTTTGTCTACAGCTGTGCCGGGCACACCGATTTCCAAAGTCAGTTGTTCCCCTATTATCTGATCACAGATGATTCTGTCTTGCTTTGTTCCGGAGACTTCAGCAAGCATATCGTACTCAAAGACCATGAGGCTGTTACTGCATATATCAATGCATTCGATCACGCATTGAAACAGGCACACTTGCTCATCCGCAGCATCAATGATCCGATGGATGCCTGGCAGCACTATCAGGAGATCGTTGCAACCAAAGATATGGAAGTCTTCGGCATCGAGCCGCAGATCTGTTATACCGGCCTCATGGATCGCAAGACCTTCATGCACTTCCAGGCTGAAATGGTCCCGGAACTTTCTCCTATCTTCTCTGAATTTACGCAGAAGCTCTGGGATCAGAACAAAACATTCTATTTCACACAGAATGGCATGGATCTGCTCTGCGCAACAGGGCAGTTTACCGGACAGGTCACCGCGCTTTTGCCGCCGGCCCATAGAGAAAACGTCATCGCCATGCTTGAGCACTATCTCTCCAGCGAACAAGGCCAGCATGGTTATTTATTGAAAAACCGCATTCGTTTCCCTTTGCATATCAACTTTGAGATCAACGGTAATCATCACCTGAACATCATCCAGATCACGCCAGAGGGACAATTCAACATGTTGACGATCTGTGAATCTTCGGTCTGTGAGGCGTTCCGTGATTTTGCGCTTTCGCTGCAAGAAGATGAAGACGTCTGCTCAGTAGCAGAGACCCGGCAGTTTATCCAGGAAAAGATCGACATGCTGAAAAAAGCAGGGAAATGACTCCCTGCTTTGCTTATCGGCTGTGACCAAGCGCGATCTTCATCTTCATCCGCAGTTCCCTGCTCATATGCAGACGCAGACAAACGATGCACGTCATAAACAAAAAACCAAGACTGATGCCGCATACACCGAAACGAAGAAACATCGTGAACGCGCTGCACAGAAAAGTGACCAGGGTTCGCTGAAAATTTGGTGTGATGACGACGATCAAGGAAAACAGCAGGAAAAAGCCTGCCAGTATCGCAAACGGACGCCAGAATGGCATCAGACCAAGCAGACAGCCAAACGACACGGCTATGCCTTTGCCGCCGCGAAACCGGTGAAAGAGCGGGAAGGCATGTCCCAGCACCGGCGCGGCAAGCACCAGCGCGCCTGGCATGAAGAAGATCTCTTCCTCATGGGTGCTGGCAAACAGAAAGACCGGGATAAAGCCTTTCAACAGATCGCCGCACAAAGTGATCAAGCCGCACCAGAATCCGCCATAACGAAACGCGTTGACCGTACCGGGGTTGCCATCCTCGCTTTTTTCATATTCTCTGTCTTGATGAAACAGCGCGGCAGCCACTCTGGCAAACAAGATGCTTCCGCAGATGTAGCCAAACAGCGCATAGGTCATGATCTCTTCCATCTTTTTCCCTCCTTGATCCAACAAAAAGTGACTGTATCCCGATGGGAATGCAGTCACTTTTGCGTTCAGACGTTGAAACGGAAATGCAGCACATCTCCGTCCTGCACTACATAATCCTTGCCTTCCAGACGAAGCTTGCCGGCCTCTTTCACGGCATGCTCACTGCCCAGACGATCGATGTCTTCAAAGGCATACGTTTCCGCGCGGATGAACCCTTTCTGAAAATCAGTATGGATGACACCGGCACATTCGGGCGCTTTCATGCCTTGTCTGAAGGTCCAAGCACGACACTCATCTTCTCCGGCCGTCAGGAAGGTCCGCAGATTCAAGATGCTGTACGCAGTCTTGATGATCTGATCCAGGCCGCTTTCCGCAATGCCCAGCTCCTTCAGGAATTCTGCTTTCTCTTCTTTATCCAGACCGCTGAGTTCCTCTTCGATCTTTGCGCATACCGGCACAACGTGACTGTTTTCTGCTGCGGCAAACGCCTTGACTTTCTGATACAGCGGGTTGCTTTCCGAATCCATGATGTCTTCATCGCTCATGTTGGCCACATAGATGACCGGTTTGAGCGTCAATAGCGAAAATGCCTTGACGATTGCCAGTTCATCCTTGTCCAGCTCTACGCTTCTAGCCGGCTTTTCCGCTTCCAGCGCATCCTTGATCTTCTTGAGCACGGCGACCTCCGCCATGGCATCTTTATCTTTGTTGGTCTGGGCTTTGCGTTCCACTTTGGCCAGACGGTTTTCCACGGTCTGCAGATCCGCCATGATCAGTTCCAGATTGATGATCTCGATATCACGGATCGGATCGACACTGCCTTCCACATGTGTGATATCCGGATCTTCAAAGCAGCGCACCACATGACAGATGGCATCGGTAAGACGAATGTTGGACAAAAACTGATTGCCCAGTCCTTCGCCTTTGCTGGCGCCTTTGACCAGCCCAGCGATATCGGTAAACTCAAAAGTCGTATATATGGTCTTCTTCGGGTGAAACAGCTCTGCCAGCCGGTCGATCCTGGCATCCGGCACTTCCACCACGCCGACATTGGGCTGAATGGTCGCAAACGGATAATTGGCAGCTTCCACCTGACTCTTGGTGATCGCGTTGAACAGCGTCGACTTGCCTACGTTGGGCAGGCCCACGATTCCCGCAGTTAATGGCATAAACATCATCCTCTCGCTTTTATTAGTTTACCTTTTTTGTGAATCCATTGCAATGGCTATCACCGATTTCTCTGCCGCAAGACTAGCAAAAGGCACCGGATCACCGGTGCCTTCTTGTTGTTGATGTGTGCTCAGATCATGCTTCAGCGCGATCTCTTCTGCGCTTCAGCACCAGTGCTGCGCCTGCGCCCAGAACGAGCAGGGCTGCCAGGCCGCCAGCTGCTGCTGTGGCTGCTGTCGTGCTGCCTGCCGACTGTGCCGGCTTCTGCGTCACTTCAGCGTCTTCCTTCGGCTCCTGTGATGCCGGTGCTTCCACCAGTGCGTCTGCTTTCGCATTCAGTGCTTCCACTGCTGCGTTCACATCAGCCTGTGTCGCTTCCGGATCATTGTAGAGCTTCAGCGCGTTGTTGTATGCGCCATAGAATGCTGTCCATGTCTCAGGCGTGTAATCGTTCTCGCTGTATCCGCTGTATGCTGCCAGTGCTTCATAGAGCGCTTCCTTGTCTGCGAGCGTTCTCGCATTCAGGCGTGCCTCTCTCAGCATTGCTGTTGCTGTGTCAACGGCAGACTGTGTTTCTGCCGTCTGCAGCACGAGCTTCGCTTCTTCCAGCTTGTTCTCCAGACCTTCTACGCTGCTCGGAACGTAGTCGTCGAGGTTGGCGATCATCTCCGTAACGAGTTCGATCTCATGCTCGAGCGCGCTCGTATCCAGCGTGATCTCTTCCAGGTTGGCGATCGCCGTCGCCAGATTGGT
>UQPV01000031.1 GCA_900543035.1 uncultured Solobacterium sp. | reverse complement strand
CACATCGGCCAGAAAGTCTTTGATTCGCCTTCAAACAAAAAATAATTTCTTTAGTTTTCCACTTGACAGGTTTTGGCCGACTGTGAATAGTAACAAAGGTGCCTTGGGAAGTTCTAATTTTTCCGACACTTTGAGATACGGGAGACCGGACGTTGTGATTTGGTGTGAACGCCTGCTACGGGCAGGAATCCTAAAAATTTACACAGGTTGCCCACCTGTAATTACAGGGAAAAGATCTCGCTTTCCAGGGCATTGACCGATAAAAAAGCGATGAGGCTCAGTCTTCATCGCTTTCTTTATGCCATAGTGCCACTTGCTTCTCATTGTAGAGCATATGCACGAAATTCTTCTTGGCCGCCGGATATTCCTGATACATCCGCTGCAGCATTTCCTTGACATCCTGCCGCTGGGTAAAGCCGTCATTGGGACAGGTGCTTTTCACATAGGGGATCGCATTGCGGCGCTGGGCACTCAGGATATCTTCCTCATGTGCATAGATGAGCGGACGGATGAATGTCGTGTCCGTGCGGCTCATGTACATCTTCGGCAGGAAAGTGGCGATCTTTCCGCCATGGATCATGTTGAGGAAGAGCGTCTCTATCGCATCATCGCAGTGATGGCCGAAGGCGACCTTCGTGCAGCCCAGCTCCTGCGCGGCAGTGATGACGCTCGCCTTCTTGAATTTTGAGCACAGCGAGCACTGGATGCTGCCGCTGCGCGAGGGATTGCGCTTGAGGATCTCATAGATCGAAGAGGGGAAGTGATGCAGTTCGATGCCATGTTCCTGGCAGAACGCATCCGCTTCGCTGAAGTCCATGTTCGGGAAGCCCATCTCGATATGGATGCCGACGGCGCGGAATCGCTTTTCGCGGAATTTGGAATACATGTGCAGTGCCGTCAGCAGGACCATGGAATCCTTTCCGCCGGATACGCCGACGCCCACGACATCGCCTTCATCGATCATGCCATAGTCGAGGTCGGCCTTGCGCATGGCGCGCAGTATGTGTTGTAAATCCATCGTGTCAACTCACTTTCCGCAACATTATAGCCAAATCGCGGAAAAATTACAATGACGCGGCAATTGTGAAATGATGTGAAAGCAAAGGGAAGGCAGGCGGCATGAAAGTTTTATGCTATAATAGGAAAAGGTGATTGAACATGAACGGAGTATTGCTCATCAATAAGGAAGCCGGCATGACCTCTCACGATGTCGTGAACCGTCTGCGCCGGATCCTGCATATCAAACGGATCGGACACAGCGGGACCTTGGATCCCGATGCGACAGGCGTATTGCTCGTCCTCATCGGCAAGGCGTGCAAGGTGCTTCCTTTCCTTCCGGATACGGATAAAGAATATATCGCGACGATGGCCCTGGGGCAGCGCACGCTGAGCGATGATATCTGGGGCGAGGTGCTGGAGACGAAGGAAGTCACGCCGATCACGAATTTTCAGGCGTTGTGTGATCGTTTCATCGGCACACAGCAGCAGCTCCCGCCGATGATCTCCAGCGTGCGCGTCAACGGCCGCAAGCTGTATGAGTATGCCAGAGCGCATGAAGAGGTGGAACGGCCGCTGCGGACGATCGATGTCTATGAGATGGAGGCGCTGGACGAACAGGCGCTGAAATTCCGTGTCTTCTGCAGCAGCGGCACCTATGTGCGCAGCCTTTGCCGGGACATGGCGGAAGCCAGCGGCAATCTTGGCTGTCTCTCCTCTTTGGTCCGCTCCCGCGTCGGCCGCTTTTCTCTGGATGACTGCTGTACGCTGCAGCAGGTGGAAGAGGGGGATTACTCCCTTCTGCCCGTGGAGACGCTGCTGACCCATCTGCCGCGGGTCAGCTATGCCCCGATACAGGATATCTACAATGGGAAGAGCGTGCACCTGGACGCCGCTGTCCCCAAGGGACGGATCTGCATGTATGATCAGGAACAGGCCGTGGCGATCTATGAATACAGCCATGGCGATGTCTATCGCTGTGTGCGCGGGATCTGGTAGGTGAGGCCTATGAAGATCTTGAAGAAGAGCGTAGGCGAGGCATGGACCCAGAGCGAGCAGATCGCCGCCTGCATCGGCTATTTCGACGGCCTGCACATCGGCCATATGGGACTGGTGCGCAATGTCGTGCAGCTGGCTGCGCAGACCGGCCTGACGCCGGCGCTCATCACCTTTGACCCGGACCCCTGGGTCACGCTGCGCGGCATGCACGATGTGCCGCACCTCACCTCGATGTCCGATCGCCAGCGATTGGCAGAGAAGGCAGGGATACAGATGTTCATCATCCTTGACTTCACCGAGGCGATGGCGCAGCTGGAGGTAGATGCGTTTCATGCCATGCTCAGCCAGATGCATGTGCGTCATCTTGTCTGCGGCCATGATTTTCATTATGGGCGTTATGGCGCGGGCAGCCCGAGAACGCTGATGGAGCAGCAGGACTTTGCCATCAGCGTCATCGAGCCGATCACCTTTGATGGCGTCCGCATCTCCTCTTCACGCATCGAACAGCTGATCAAAGAGGGAGAGGTGGAGATGGCGTCGCGGCTGCTCGGCCGCTTCTACTTCATCCGCGGAAAGGTGGCGCATGGCTATCAGCGCGGGCGGCGCATGCGCTTTCCGACGGCGAACCTGCAGATGGATGATGCCTATCTGCTGCCTGGAAAAGGCGTCTACGCCGGCAGCGTCGAGGTGGAAGGAAAGCGCTGGCCGGCCATGATCAACGTGGGCCAGAACCCTACATTTGCCAATGACGCGCTGAGCATCGAAGCCAATATCTTTGATTTTGAGGACAATATCTATGGCATGCCGGTCGTCTTTCGCTTCATCCGCTTCATCCGGGAGGAAAAGCGCTTTGATTCAGGAGAAGAGCTCATCTGGCAGCTGAAGAGCGATCGGGAAGCGGTCCGCGCATTGTTTGAACGCCATCCGCAATGGCTGAAGGAGGATTGACCTATGCGTCTGAAAGTATTTGAGATCATCGATGCGACCGTGGATCTGTTAGAGAGCGACAGAGCCTTTTATGAGTCATGCCTGGAGGATGTGCGCAGGCTGCTGCGGCGCCTGCTGAAGGAAGACAACGAGATGGTCATGGAGGTCAGAGGACGCATCAAGGGCAGTGAGAGCCTGCGGGAGAAGATCATCCGCAACCGTTTCTACATGAAATATGAGCGTGCGGAAGACATCCTGAACAGCCTCAGCGACCTGATCGGCGTCAGCATCGAATGCCGGTTCATCCACGAAGAGTCCGAGCTGCTCGCTCAGCTGCGCAGCGTGCTGAGCGAGCAGAATGAAGAGGGCTTCTGGTTTCATCCGGAGTATCCGCAGCTGAGCATGGATATCCGCTCGCATCAGCCGCAGATCCAGAAAAACGGCTTTTCCATCTACCGCATCGACGGACATTACCGCCGGGAGGACCGGTGCGTCAATGTCGAACTGCAGATCAAATCGCTCGTCGACACATTCTGGGGAGAAATCGAGCATAAGCTCGTGTACAAGAATGCCAATTATTACGTTTATGATGATTTCATGAAAGAGCTGCTCGCTTCTCTGAAAGCATCGCTGACGATCGTGGACCGGCAGATGAACATCATCTTCAATGAGATGCAGGATACCTCCAAGAACAATCTGGAGGTGACGCAGAACAGCTTTGAGAGCCTCATCACCAAGGGGATCAACGATATCTTCAACCGCAAGCTGCTGAATTCGGTCGGCTTCTCGATGAACATCAAGAATACCTCGAAGATCCTGGGCCATTACATCTTCCTGAAGGATGCGCAGATGAACCGCAATCAGCCTGACCGCATCAACGCGCTGTTCTATACGTTTCGCAAGCTCAACTCCGTCCAGCTTGACTTTACCAGCGTCCTCACCATGGAGGGAGAGTTTGCCAGCGAGGATGTGTTCATCGATACGCTGGGCAAGTATCTGATCAGCGTGCTCAACAGCGACTATGACTGGTATGTCTTCTTCCGTATGCTGTTTGCGATCGAGCCGGGAAACAACATCAACGACTTCCGCATGTTCCTCAGCGTGATCAAAAACTATCTGGTGGATGATTACTGGCTCAACACGAGCTTTGTGCGGCTGCCGATGGAGGATGCGAAGGTGCTGCAGCGGGAGTGCCTGCAGATGCTGGCAGATTCTCTGGTGCACATCGGGACGATCCACATCCTGCACGATGACAAGATGAGCCAGCTCAACCGGGATTTCGTGCTCTTCGTGGAGGAGCTGGAGCAGCGGACGATCTCTTACCGTGATTTCATGCAGTATCGCGAGGCCTATCATGAAGAATGGCTGCGGCGCTGCGCACTGATCTTTGGACGGCATTAAACAGGCATAGCAGGGCCGGCAGCGGCATAGGATGGAACAGCGAGGAGGGAAATCCGATGAAAAAACAGGCTCTGGCCTTTCTGACACTGTTTTCGCTGATCCTGATGCTTTCCGTGTATTATGTCACGCTGCCCAGCGATGTCACCAGCGTCATGAGCGACACCGCGCAAGAGGAACAGAATGCAGACGCGCAGGCACAGCAGACGCAGCCGGAAGAAACAAGCGCGGCCATGCAGGAGGAGATCGCCGCACGCATGAGCGAAAAGCTCAATGAGGCACAGGCGGTCATGGCCGACAGCGCATCCGGCGAGGCAGAAAAGGAAGCGGCGCTGCAGACGATCGAAGAGAATGAGAGCATATCGCAGCTGCAGCAGCAGACGATCGACCATCTGAAGGAAAAGGGATGGGACTGCGCCGTGGAGATCAGTGACGGCGTATGCCGGGTGACGCTGTTTGGCCAGGAGGAAGCCAAAGAGACCGTCACGCAGGTCATGAACGAAACATACAGTGTCTTGAACGGGAATTATTTGATTGAAGTGGCTTTTAAAAGCGCCTGAACTCTGCTATAATGTTTGCAGAAGGTGATAAATATGGCACAGGAGTACATTTCGGTCAAGACGCAGAATGAGATCGGCGTGGTGGCCCTGAACAAGTCCGTGTTCACGACGATCGCGAAGATCGCCGTCGATGAGGATGACGCCATCGTGCTCAACGAGAGCTCGAATCTGTTCAAATATCCGATCGGCTGCAAGCTGGTCGATGGAAAGATGGTGCTGACCATCGAGGTAAAGGTAAAATACACTGCAAACGTTAGCGATGTCTGCAGCAAGCTGCAGAAGAAGATCTTTGAAAGCATATCTCATATGAGTGACTATACCCCGGATAAGATCGATATCCGCGTGGTCGGCTTTATTTTCTGAGAAATCCTGACGGATTTCTTTTTTTGGATATAGGGGGGTGGATATATGCCGGTTTCTCTGGAAGACTGCCTGGTCGTCGGGATCTCTTCGCGCGCGCTGTTCGATCTGCACAAGGAAAACGAGATCTTTGAACAGGAGGGGCTTCAGGCCTACAGCGAGTATCAGATCGCGCATGAGGATGAGCTGCTTGAGCCAGGCAGCGGATTTTCGCTGGTCAAGGCATTGCTGCGGCTGAATGAGCTGAGCGGCAGACATGTGGTGGAAGTGATCATCATGTCGCGCAACAGCGCCGATACTTCGCTGCGCGTGTTCAGCTCCATCGAGCATTATGGGCTGGATATCACCCGCGCGGTGCTCAGCGGCGGGGAAAATCTCTCTAATTATCTGGCGTCATTCGGGGTGGATCTGTTTCTTTCCGCGGATGAGGAGGATGTGCAAAGCGCGGTCAATGCCGGTTTTGCGGCAGGTATCATCTATCCGCATGCCGATGATTATCAGCGAAAGGAGATCGAGCAGATCCGCATCGCCTTTGACGGCGATGCCGTGCTCTTCTCCGATGAGTCGGAGCGGATCTATCAGGAACACGGCCTTGACGCCTTTGTGGAGTATGAGCGGGCCAATGCCAGGAAGCCGCTGCCCAAGGGGCCTTTTGCCAGCTTCCTGAAGACGCTGTCCCGTCTGCAGGACAGCTTCCCGCCTGACGCTTCTCCGATCCGCACCGCGCTGGTCACGGCGCGCAACACCCCGGCCAGGGAGCGGGTCATCCGGACGCTGCGGGCATGGAATGTCCGCATCGACGAGGCGTTTTTTCTAGGGGGCATGCCAAAGCGGGACGTCTTGCAGAAATTCGGCGCGCACATCTTCTTTGATGACCAGGATGCGCATGCATCACCGGCCAGCGAGGTGGTGCCCAGCGCCAGAGTGCCCTACCGCAGCGAATCAAATGCCATGCAGCAGACAGGAGGAAATAGTGATGGAAACGATGAACAGACATAAACTCAGAGAGATCGCGATGACTTCTCTCTACCAGCACTTGTTGCTGAACAAGGATATCCGTGAATGTGTATATGAGAATGCCGAGAGCAATGAGATCGATCAGTTTCTGTATACGATCACCATGGATACCGTCAAATATAAGGACGCATACATCAAGAAGATCAGCGAGCATCTGAGCAGCGAATGGACCTTTGACCGCCTGGGCTATGTCGAACAGGCGATCCTGCTTATGGCGTGCTGTGAGATCGACCTGGAGATCGTGCCCAAGCCGATCGTGGTCGATGAAGCGGTCACTCTGGCCAAGAAATACTGCGATGAGCCGGCTTACCGGCTGATCAACGGCGTGCTGGATCAGCTCTGAGATGAACGAGAGAGTCTACACGGTCAGCGCCATCGTGAAATACGTCAAGGGCATGCTGGATCAGAATCCGTATCTCAGCAGCATGCTCGTCCAGGGAGAGATCTCCAATCTGACCAGACATCGCAGCGGACACTGGTATTTTACGCTGAAGGATGAACGCGCACGGCTGTCGTGCGTGATGTTTGCTTCCTACGCATCTAAATGCCGCGTGAATGTGCGCGATGGCATGAAGGTCATCGTCAGGGGCTCTCTTTCGATGTATGAGGCACAGGGCAGCGTGCAGTGCTATGTCAGCAGCATCCGCAGCGATGGGCTGGGCGATCTGTATATGCAGTATGAAGAGCTCAGGAAAAAGCTGCATACGGAGGGCTGGTTCGACGAGGCGCACAAAAAGCCGGTGCCCCGCTATGTCTGCGACATCGCGGTGGTGACCGCCAAAGAGGGCGCAGCTATCCACGATGTGCTTTCCACCATCGCCAGACGATGGCCTCTGGCGGATGTCACGCTGTATCCTGCCTATGTGCAGGGAGCCAATGCGGCGCCCTCGCTGATCGATGCGCTGCAGCGTGCCGACCGCGATGGGCATGAGTGCATCCTGCTGGTCAGAGGCGGCGGTTCGATCGAGGATCTGTGGGGCTTCAACAGCGAGGCGCTGGTGCATTGCATCTATGCGCTGAACACGCCCGTCATCAGCGGGGTCGGCCATGAGAGCGATACCACCCTGGTGGATTTTGTCAGCGATCTGCGCGCGCCCACACCGACCGGCGCGGCCAGCATGGTGACATGCGACATCAGGGATGTTAAAATGAATTTGTATCAGAGCGCGAGATATCTGCAGGAACGTCTGCAGACGATGCTTTCTCAGGCGAGAAGGCAGCTCGACGTCGCAAAGGAGAACCGGTATCTCAAGGATCCGCTCACCTATGCGGCAGAGTGGCAGATGCATCTGGCGTGGGCAGGCACGCAGCTGGAACAGGCCAAGTGGAAGATCCTGAACACGCGCGAGGGCCTTGCGCACCGCCAGCAGATGATGCTGCAGCTCATGAAGCAGCGGCAAGTGAGCGCGCAGAAGACATTGGCGCAGCAGCAGGAGATGCTGGATGAGCGGATCATGGCGCTTGGACGGCAGCGGCGGCAGCAGCTGGCCGACAGAGCCGCTTTGCTGGACGCATACAGCCCGCTCGCCGTGCTGCGGCGCGGGTATACCATGACCGTCAAGGACGGCCACGTCGTCAGGTCGGCGGCAGAGCTGCATGCCGGAGACCGCATCCGCGTGCGCTTTGGCGACGGCGTGAAAGACGCAGTGATTGCAGAGGAGGATGACGATGCCAAAGAAGGAATCATTTAAACAGTCCATGGACAGGCTGGACGAGATCATCGCCAGGCTCAATCAAAACGAGGTGGAGCTGGAAGAAGCCATCACGCTGTTTGAAGAAGGGCTGAAGCTGGTCAAGCAGTGCGACGCCCGGCTCAAGCAGTTCGAACAGCGCGTCAGCGTATTGAGCGAGGTCAAAGAAGAGGAGGGGAAGGATGTCTGATTTTGAAGCGTATCTGCGTTCGCTGAAAGAAGGATGCACGCCTTCGCGCACGGTGGAGGCGATGTTTTATTCCCTGCTCGGCGGGGGAAAGCGCGTGCGCCCGCGGCTGTTGTTTGCCGCGCTGCGCGGATACGGCCTGCCTGAGCAGGTGGGCTATCCCTGCGCCGCAGCCATCGAGATGATCCATACATATTCGCTGATCCACGACGATCTGCCGGCCATGGATGACGATACGCTGCGCCGCGGGCGCAAGACTTGTCATATCGCCTTCGATGAGGCGACGGCCATCCTAGCTGGGGACGGCCTGCTCACGGACGCCTTTTCGATCGTCCTGCGCTGCGCGTGCACGGATGCGCAGAAGGTGAAGCTCGTCTCCCTGCTCAGCGAATACAGCGGCAGCGGCGGCATGATCCTGGGCCAGACGCTCGATATCGCAGCCGAAGCAATGCAAGAGCTGGACAGGGCGCAGCTGGAGGAGATCCATCTGCACAAGACCGGCTGTCTGCTCACGCTGCCGCTGCTGTGCGCGGCCGTGCTGGCAGGACATGAGGAAGATCTGCCGATCCTGAAACAGATCGGCAGCCTGATCGGGCTGTCTTTCCAGATCCAGGATGATGTGATGGATGTGACGGAGAGCCAGCAGCAGCTAGGCAAATCGAACAGCGACATCGCCAACCACAAGGCCACCTTCGTCACCCTGATGAGCGTGGAGGATGCACGTGCGCTGAGCGATGCGTGCTATCGTGAGGCAAAGGCGCTGTGCGCGCAGCTTCACCTGGATACACAGGGACTGCTGTCTCTGTTCGATCAGCTGAGAGAACGCCGCAGCTGATCTGGCGTAAAGGAGGGACAAGGAAATGCATGTCTATGACATCAGCGGACCTGCAGACATCAGGCAGCTGTCGATCAAGGAACTGGAGGCGCTGGCCGCTGAGATCCGTGCCTTTCTCATCGAGTCGATCTCCAGGACGGGCGGCCACCTTTCCAGCAATCTGGGCATCGTAGAGCTTACGCTTGCGCTGCATGTCGTCTTTGATTCTCCGCGCGACCGCATCCTGTTTGATGTCGGACACCAGAGCTATGTCCATAAGATCCTCACCGGGCGGGCGCGGCAGTTCTCTACGCTGCGGCAGTACAAGGGACTGTCCGGCTTTCAGAAGCGCCATGAGAGCGAGCATGACTGCTGGGAAGCGGGACATTCGTCCACATCGCTTTCCGCAGCGCTGGGCATGGCAGTGGCCCGCGATCTGAACGGGGAACACTATCATATCGTTCCGGTGATCGGAGACGGCGCCATGGCCAGCGGCATGTCGATGGAGGCGCTGAATCAGATCGGCGGTGAAGAGCGGAACATGATCATCATCTTCAACGACAATTCCATGTCGATCTCCCGCAATGTCGGCGCCATGGATGTCGCCTTTACCCGGCTGCGCACCAGCCGCTCATACACGACGCTGAAAAATGACCTTCAGCAGGGGCTCTCGACCAGCAGATTCGGCCGCAGCCTGCTGAAGGGGATGAAGAACTTCAAGAACGCCATCAAAGACAATGTGGTCGACACCTCGATATTCGGTGAGTTCAACCTGGATTATATCGGACCCATCAACGGGCATGATCTCTCTGAGCTCATCAAGGTGCTCAAGGTGGCCAAGCAGCATAAGGGACCGATCGTCGTCCATGTGCTGACCAAGAAAGGCAAAGGCTATCCATACGCGGAGAATGACAAGGAAGGCGCATGGCATGGCGTCGCGCCCTTTGATCCCAACAGCGGCAAGCCGCTCGCAGCGCTGCCGGCTGGGCATTGTTCCTGGAGCGAAGCAATCGCGCGCATCTTGTGCGATCTGGCCAGGGAGGATCACGATATCGTCGCGATCACACCGGCGATGAAGGCCGGTGCGAAGCTGGATGGGTTTGCCCGCGAGTTTCCGCAGCGCTTCTTTGACTGCGGCATCGCCGAGGAACACGCCATGACCTTTGCGGCCGGATTAGCGGCAAGCGGCAAGCGCCCGTTCATCTCTGTCTATTCTTCTTTCCTGCAGCGCGCTTATGATCAGATCAATCACGATGTGGCCCGCATGAAGCTGCCGGTCGTCATCGGCATCGACCGCTGCGGACTGGTCGGAGAAGATGGAGAGACCCATCACGGCGTCTTTGACATCACGATGCTGCATGCCATCCCCAATCTGATCATGGCGCAGCCAAAGGATGTGCAGGAGGCCAGGGCGCTGATGAAGACGGCGTTCAGCTGTGCGCAGCCCTTCTGCATCCGCTATCCTCGCGGCAGCGTGCCGTATACGAAGGAAGAAGGAGAGCCGGCGCCGGTGGGGACATGGACACGCTGGGCCCCGCAGCGCGAGGCGCGTGTCTGCGTCATCAGCTACGGCAGCGATATCGACCGCATCATCTCCAAGGTCAGGGCCAATGACATGCCGGTGGAGATCATCAACGCCCGTTATTTCAAGCCGCTGGATGAAGCGATGCTCGATGATATCCTGTATCGCTCCATTCCGGTGATCGTCTATGAGAGCGATATGCTCGATGGCGGATTGTCCAGCGCCATCCTGCAGTATATCAACGATCACCGCATCTGCTGCCATCTCATCCGGATCGGCATCGGCGATCATTATGTGGAGCAAGGCAGCATCCCGCAGCTGCGCCGCGCGGAGAAGATCGACATGAACACGCTGTTCAAGGAGCTGGAGGAGCTGTGCGCATGAGGCTCGATCAGGCGCTGAGCAAGATGCTGCAGACCCGAAGCAGGGCGCAGGATGCCATCCGGGAAGAACGCGTGCGGGTCAATGGACAGCTCGTCACTAAGAACAGCTTTCAGGTCAGTGAGACAGATCATATCGAAGTCATAGAAAAGGAAGATGACTTCGTCTCCCGCGCCGGCGCGAAGCTCAACGGCGTATTGGATGACTTTGGCATCTCGCTGCATGAGCGCGTCGTGCTCGATGTCGGCGCAAGCACCGGCGGCTTCACCGACGTCTGCCTGCGCCGGGGCGCATCGCTGGTCTATGCGCTGGATGTAGGGCATGATCAGCTGCATGAACGGCTGCGCAGCGATCCGCGCTGCGTCAACATGGAGGGCCGCAATGCCAGGGCGCTGCGCGCAGACTGGTTTCCCCGGCCCATCAGCTTCATCTGCATGGATGTGTCATTCATCTCCTGCCGCACGCTGCTGAGCGTCATCGCGAAGGAACTGCCGAAGACAGAGGCGGTGATCCTGATCAAGCCGCAGTTTGAGGCGGGCCGGGAATACTTGAACAAGCATGGTATCCTGAAAGATGACAATGTCATCATCCGCGTGCTGCGCGAGGTCTGTGAGGAGGCGGCGCGGCTGGGCTGGAGCGTGCGGCATCTGAGGAGGAGCCCATTGCCGGGCAGAGACGGCAACCGCGAGTTCCTCATGCATCTGTGCGGAGAAGACAAACAACGGACATACGATTTCAGAGCGCTGCTCAGCGAGCGCTGACGATCAAACATGGAGGTGAGAGATGTGCTGACACAGATTTACGTGAAGAACTTTGTGCTGATCGATGCCGTCAGGCTTGACTTCGACAGCCGCATGAGCGTCTTTACCGGAGAGACCGGTGCGGGAAAATCATTGTTGATCGATGCCATCGGCCTGCTTTGCGGACAGCGGGCTTCTGCGGGCTATGTCAAGAAAGGGACGGACCGCGCCCTCATCGAAGGCGTGTTCTCTCTGCGGCAGAGCTCTGCGGCCCGTGCCATCCTGGAAGAGCAGGGATTCGACATCGACGAAGATGAACTGATCATCAGCCGGGAGATCAACGCGGAAGGCAAAAGCAGCATCCGGGTCAATCAGCGCGCGGTCACTGCCGCTTTCCTGCGTGAGCTCACTCCTCACCTCATCGATATCCACTCTCAGCACGACAACCAGTATCTGCTGCAGAGCAAGTATCATCTGCGCCTGCTGGACAGCTATTGCGCAGATGACGCGCTGCTGCAGGAGGTGCGCACAGCATACCGCGCGTATCACGGCCTGCAGGAAAAGATGCAGAAGACGCTGGCGGAAGAGCTCAACGAAGAAGACCTCGATGATCTCACGGAACAGCTCAATGAGATCGACGCCGCCAAGCTGCGTGGGGATGAGCCAGCTGAGCTGGAAGAGCGCATCCATGTGATGAACCGCGCCGAAACGGTGCAGAAACAGCTGTTGGAGGCGCTGAATCTGCTGGATGGGGATCACGGCAGCAATCCTGCGCTGTATCGGGCGGTGCGCACGCTGGAAAATGCCAGCGACCTGGACAGCGTCGCTGCACATGCCAAGGCGCTGAGCGACGCCTATTATGAGATCGAGGAGCACATCAGCGCGCTCAGGACGCTGCTCGATCATATGGAGTATGATGCGCAGGCGCTTGACGATATGCAAGAGCGGCTGTTTCTGTATCATAAGCTGTACCGCAGATACGGCGGCACATATGAAGCGGTCATGGCGCACCGCGCTGAGTGCGAAGCGCGCATCGACAGGATCCTGCACCGCCAGGAATACCTCGATCGACTGCAGCAGCAGCTCGATGAGGCTGAAGAGGCTTATGAGAAAGCGGCCGGCCGCCTGCATGTGCTGAGGACGGAAATGGCTGAGCGGCTGGAGAAACAGGTCATGGAACAGCTGCAGGATCTGATGCTGGAGCATGCCCGCTTCCGCATCGCCATCACGCCCGCAAGGCCATCTTCCTCAGGCAGCGATGCCGTCGAGTTTCAGGTGGCGATGAACCGGGAACAGTCATTTACCCCGCTGAGCAAGAGCGCTTCAGGCGGAGAGCTGTCCCGTCTCATGCTCGGGCTCAAATGCGTGTTTACCCGTCTGCAGGGCATCGAGACCGTCATCTTCGATGAGATCGACACCGGGGTGAGCGGCCGTGTCGCGCTGGCCATCGGCCGCAAGATGCAGCAGCTGGCCGAAGACACCCAGGTGCTGTGCGTGACCCATCTGGCACAGGTCGCGGCCTGCGGGGATCAGCAGCTGCTCGTGGAGAAGCAGGATGATGGCAGCGTGACCAGCACGTCCATCCACATCTTGGATCGTGAAGCGCGCATCCGGCAGCTCGCGCTCATCGCATCTGGCAGCGTGAGCAGCGCATCTCTGCAGGCAGCCGGCGAATTGCTGGAATCGGCACACAGGTAATATTATCCTGAATGAATGACACCCCCGGGGGCTACAATAGCGCTTAGGAGGTGTTTTTTGATGAAAAGGCGCTTCACTTTCCTGCTGGCGGCGGTCCTGCTGTTTTTCCCCGTCAGCGTCTATGCGGACGATGAGCTCATCCTGGGCGGTGACAGCGTGGGCATCGAGATCGGCTATGGCGGGCTCTATGTGAGCGGCACATACGATATCGGTGAGGACATCCATCCCTCAGATGTCTTCAAACCCGGGGACATCATCATATCGCTCGAGCATCGGCCGATCAGCGATATGGATGCTTTTTATGCGATCTTAAAGACCCGCCAGGATCAGGTCAATGAGATCGCCGTGACGATCAAAAGAGGGGATGAGACGATCGAGACGACGATGAAGACCGTATTCGATCACACGCGGCATACCGTGACCTGCGGTCTCTATCTCAAGGAGAAGATGACCGGCGCAGGCACGATGACCTATTATGACCCTGCCACGCAGCGCTATGGCGCGCTGGGGCATGAAGTACAGGGCGTGCCGGAATCTTCGCAGGGCGAGCTGTATGAGGCGAGCGTGCTCTCGTTCACCCGCGCGCAGCGTACACAGGCCGGCGCCAAACAGGCCCGCATCGACGCAGATGCGCTGATCGGCACGATCGATGCGAATACGCCCATCGGCATCTACGGCGCCTATGAGCAGGTGCCAGATGAAGCGACGATGCTTCCCTGGGCCGCGCACGATGAGGTGAAGCTGGGGAAGGCGCAGTTTTATACCGTGCTTGAAGGCGAGCAGATCGAGGCGTTTGACATCGAGATCACCGCTTTGCACCCCAACACGCAGGATGACATGAAGGGGATCGAGTTCCGTGTCACAGACAGCCGCCTGCTCAAGGAGAGCGGCGGGATCATCCAGGGCATGAGCGGTTCTCCGATCGTGCAGGATGGCAAGATCGTCGGTGCGGTGACCCATGTCGTGACCTCTTCCCCAGATCAAGGATACGGCGTTTTCGTCGAATGGATGCTGCAGCACACCCGATCTTCCTAAAAAACGACCAAAATCGACCTTTCTTCGGAAAAAAGACGCAAATTGCGTGCAGAGCGTCGCTTATGATCCGTTTTCCAATGAAATCTTAAGAAATTCACCTTTGTTCGACACCGTTTGCGATTCCCTCCTCTATAATTTGAATTGAGGAGTTGGAAAAGAATGGAAACAAAACTGCAAATCTATCTGGTTGATGACAGCCAGGATATGATTCAAAAAATGAAGGACGGCCTGCGGTCAAGCAAGCTGTTCGAAGTCATCGGAAGTGCGCTGAATGGGGAACAGTGTCTGCATGAGCTGCATGCGCACACCATTGACATTCTCGTGCTCGATCTCATCATGCCTACGGTGGATGGGATGGAGGTGCTGGCCAGCCTGAAGAAGCATCATATCGAGGTCCGGCACATCGTCTGTACGACACCGATCCTGAACGACTTCATCATCAGCCAGCTTCAGCGCTATGATGTCGACTACATATTGATGAAGCCCTTTGAGCTGGATTCGCTGGAACAGCGCCTGCGGGTCATCTGCGGATTCTCGCCGAAAGTGCCGGCAACTGACCCGATGATCCAGGTCAATCTCGATGCGGATGAGCAGCAGCGCATGCAGAAGCTCGAACTGGAAAGCGAGATCACTTCGCTGCTGCATGAGATCGGCATACCGGCACATATCAAAGGATACATGTATCTGCGCACGGCGATCCTGGAAACTTATCTGAATGTGGATTTCCTCGGACAGATCACCAAGGTGCTCTATCCGGAGATCGCCCGCAAATATGAAACGACGGCAAGCAGGGTGGAACGGGCCATCCGACATGCGATCGAAGTGGCATGGAACCGGGGAAACATCGATGCGATCGATGATATCTTCGGCTACACGATCTCCGCATCGAAGGCCAAGCCCACCAATTCTGAGTTCATCGCGATGATCTCTGACAAGCTGCGCCTGGAGCACCGCCTGAAAAGCCGCAAGGCTTTTGTTCCACAGTATCGCTGAACATGCTATAATAGGGGAACGAAAGCGAGGAATGATGATGGCGGGACGAGTGATCTTTCATGTGGACATCAATGCGTATTTTGCCAGCGCGGAGCTGTTGAAGAATTCAGCGCTGGAAGGCCAGCCTGTCGCTGTGGCCGGGCTGAGCAGACGCAGCGTCGTATCGACGGCCAGCTATGAGGCGCGCGCCTATGGCGTGCACAGTGCGATGCCGCTGCACGAGGCGCTGCGCAAATGTCCGGATCTGATCGTGGTGCAGGGAGACTATCAGTGGTATGAAGAGCTCAGCCGCCGTTTTTTTGACTTTCTGCGCCGCTTTACGCTGTCGGTCGAACCGGCGAGCATCGATGAGGGATACATGGATGTCACGGAGACCATCCGCCGTTACCGCCGTCCGCTCGATCTGGCCTGGCAGATCCAGCAAGGGCTCTATGATGAGCTCAGGCTGCCGGTGAGCATCGGCGTGGCGCCCAATAAGTTTCTGGCAAAGATGGCCAGCGACATGCGCAAGCCGATGGGCATCACGATACTGCGCCGCCAGGAGATCGCCAGGAAGCTGTGGCCGCTGCCGATAGAGGAGATGTTCGGCATCGGCAAGAAGAGCGTCCCCCTGCTGCAGCGGGAAGGGATCCTCACGATCGGCGATGTCGCCGATCCGGTCAATGAGCGGACCATCATGCGCATCCTCGGCCGTCACGCGTACACGATGATCCAGCATGCCAGGGGGATCGGTTCGAACACGCTGTCTTATGCGACGACTTCCCGCTCCATCTCGCAGTCCACGACGCTGGATGAGGATGTAGAGGATTATGAGGAAATGGCCGTGACGCTGCGAGCGCTGGCCCGCCGTCTGGCAAGGCGCGCAGCTCAGGAAGAAGTGAAGGGGAAGCTGATCTCCGTGAGCATCCGATACAGCGACTTCCGCAACGCGGTGCGCAGCGTGGCTTTAGACAGCTATGTCAATGATGAAAAGACGATCTATGAGCATGCGCTGTATCTGTTTGACCGCAATTACAGCGGAGAGCCCGTGCGCCATCTGGGCATCCATCTGGGCTCGCTGAAGGACCGCCGGCACATGATCCATCAGTTTTCCATGTTCGAGGAACAGCCGGCGACCAATTCGATCGACGACGTGCTCGAACAGCTGAACGCACGCATGCCCGGCGCGCATCTCATCCGCGCTTCTGATGCGGGAGACAAGTCGAAATCAGGCTGATTTTGCGGACGATACCGGTGGTATCGTTTTTTTCTGCCGCATATGATGCAGTGAGGTGTTAAGCAATGAAACGCAAACTGCATCGTCATTCGTTCATCCACAGATACCGGCATGTGTACATATTCATCTCGATCCTCGTCATCAGCGGCTTTCTGATGGGGTGCTTCGCTTCCCGCTACATCAGCGCCAGCGACATCGAGCAGCTGTCCAGCATCCTGACGACCGTGCCGGAGGACATGGATCAATACAGCTTCTTCATCAACCAGTTCTTTCTGGGCATCGTGCTCATCGTGGTCGTCTTCCTGTTCGGCACAAGCCTCGCCGGCATCCCCATCATCAGCTTCATCGTCTTCACCAAGGGGGTGCAGATCGGCTTTTCCTGCGCGCTGTTCCTTTGCACGTATCAGTTCAAGGGCGTATTGGGCATCATCCTGGCGCTCGTGCCGCAGGTGCTCTTCGATGTGCTGGCGCTCTATCTGATCAGCGCCAGCGCGCTGCAGTGCTCGATGTATATCTGTTACAGCACGACCAACCGGGAGCGGCTCGATCTGAAGAAGCTGATGAATTATCTGCTCAATGACATCTTCATCTGCTTTTTGCTCGTGCTTGCCGGATCATATCTGAAGGCAACATTGGGCATTGAATTCATCAGACTGTTTAATCTGATGTGATTCTGTATTATAATAACGGCATGGACAAAAAAGAACTGACTTATGACTACATTGCCGGAACGGACATTCATCTCTGGCAGCGGAAAGATATGTTCCGCATCAATACGGATACAGCGCAGCTGGCGCGGTTCATGAAGATCAGAAAGGGAGAGCGTGTGCTCGATGTCGGGACGAACAACGGCGCGCTGCTGCTGGCTGCGGCAGCAGATGAACCATCCTTCCTGTGCGGCGTGGATATCCAGGAGGAGGCCTGTGAGCTGGCACGCTTCAACATGCAGGAGCATGGCATCACCAACGCGGAGATCCGCTGTGAGGATTTTTCCGCGAGCACATTGCGCGGCTTCGATGTCGTGCTTTGCAATCCGCCTTATTTTCAGCAGGGACATCATGGCGAGGTGAAAGTGAGCAGCAGGGCCATCGCCCGGCATGAGGTTTTCCTGCAGCTTGATGTGCTCATCGCCAATACGGCCAAGGCGCTGAAGGAAAACGGCAGATTCTATCTGGTGCATCGCAGCGAGCGCATACCGGATATCCTGCAGCATTGCCATGAACACCGCCTGGAGGTCAAGACGATGCAGCTGATGTTCGATGAACAAAAGGAGCATGCGGTCGGCGTGCTGATCGAGGCGGTCCTGGGCGCGAACCGGCTGCTCAGGGTGCCGCAGCCAGTATTCATCCGCCGCTGACGGTGATGACCGGTATTCAGCCGAATACCGGTCTTTGCCGCATCATGCGCCGTGTTATGTCAAGATGAGGGAAATGAGAGCAGAGGTGAACGAGCATGGAACTGCAGGAGGCATTTGCCGATTATCGTTATTATCTTCAGATGAATGCGCATAAGTCGCCGCGCACCATCGCGTCATACAGCCATGACCTGAACGATTACCTGACCTATCTTCAGGAACTGGGGATCCATGCAGCAGAGGAGGTCAGAGAATGTGATGTTCAGGATTATCTGATCTGCATGAGCGAGGAGTTCAGGCCCTCCACGGTAAACCGCGCGCTTGCTTCGATCCGTTCCTTTCATCATTTCCTGTCGCTTCAGCATCCGCAGCTGCTCGATCCGACGCGCTTTCTGAAAGGCGCGCATGCGCAGCAGCACTTGCCTCGTTATCTCAGCGTCGCGCAGATCAAGACGATCTTGAACAGCTTTGGCGGCAGTGATCTGGATATCTTCCACAAGGCCATCCTGGAGCTGCTGTATGGCTGCGGCCTAAGGGTCAGCGAATGCTGTGCCCTGCGGCTGAACCATGTCCATCCAGAGCAGCGTGTGCTGCGGGTCAGCGGAAAGGGAGACAAGGAACGGATGGTCCCCCTGCATGAAGAAGGGATTCAGGCACTAACGCGATATGTGCAGCTGGTCCGTCCTTCCTGGGAAAGGAAGCGGCTCCCGCAAGTCTTCATCAACAGCCGGGGAGCTGTGATCAGCCGGCAGTATGTCCATCAGATGATCAAGGATACGCTGGCGCGATCAGGCATGGACACCGGATATTCTGCCCACAGCTTCCGTCACAGCTTTGCGACGCATCTGCTGGAGGGCGGAGCAGATCTGCGCGTCGTGCAGGAACTGCTTGGCCACAGTGACATTTCGACGACACAGATCTATACGCATGTGCAGGGAGGACGGCTGAAAAAAGTGTATGATGCCTGTCATCCCTTTGCTGGAAAGGAGGATGAATGATGCGCAGCTATCAACGGATCTTTCTGATCGTGATCGATTCTCTGGGGATCTCCGGCGCGCCGGATGCGGCCTGCTTTCATGATGAAGGCGCGGATACGCTCGGCCACATCGCGCAGCGTCACGTCCCCTTGCATATCCCGAATCTCTGCCGGCTGGGCATTGCCAATCTGCGCTGCCTGCCGCAGCTGCCGATGGTGCAGGAGCCTCTTGGCTGTTATGCCAGGCTGCTGGAAGTGAGCGCGGGCAAGGATACGATGAGTGGGCACTGGGAGATGATGGGCCTGCCTGTGCGCACGCCCTTCCGCACCTTTACCGATACAGGGTTCCCGCAAGAGCTCATCGCCGCGCTCAGCAAGTGCTGCGATGACCGCCGTATCATCGGCAATAAGGCGGCAAGCGGAACGGAGATCCTCGATGAGCTGGGCGAACAGGAGATCTGCAACGGCGATTTGATCGTCTATACATCAGCAGACTCGGTATTGCAGATCTGCGGCAATGAAGAGACGATGGGCTTAGATACGCTGTACCGCTATTGCGAGGCGGCCAGAGCGCTGACGATGAAGGATGAATGGCGGGTCGGCCGTGTCATCGCCAGGCCATATCGGGGCATGCGGCGCGGCGAATTCGTGCGGACTGCCAACCGTCATGACTATGCCATCAAGCCATATGGGCGGACAGTGCTTGACGAGCTGAGCGAAAACGGATATGATGTCATCGGCGTCGGCAAGATCAGCGACATCTTCAGCGGACAAGGGATCACGAAGAGCATCCGCTCAGCCAGCAGCGTCGAAGGGATGAAACAGACCATCCGCTGCGCGCAGGAGCACTTTCACGGATTGTGCTTTGTCAATCTCGTGGATTTCGATGCCCTGTGGGGACACCGCCGCGATCCGATCGGATATGGAGATGAGCTGGAGCGTTTCGATGTGCTTTTGGGCGAGCTGATGGAGACGATGAAAGCAGATGATCTGCTCATGGTCAGCGCAGACCATGGCAATGATCCGACCTTCTCCGGCAGCGACCACACCCGTGAGAGCGTGCCGCTGCTGATGTATTCTCCTGCCATGCGCATCCACGGATTGCTGGAAACAGGAGAGACGTTTGCCGACATCGGCGCTACGATTGCCGAAAACTTTCACGTGCGCATGCCGGAAGGGACAACCGGCAGGTCGCGGCTGAACGTGATCGATCAGAGAGGATGAGTGAATATGAGTTGTGAAGGATGTCCAAGCAAGGGAAACTGCAGCAAGAGCGAGGGCTCTTGCGGGATCGTCAACAATCCCAATAATCATATCCGGCATATTGTCGGTGTCATGAGCGGAAAGGGCGGCGTAGGCAAATCAAGCGTCAGCGTGCTGCTGGCCCGTCAGCTCGCCCGCAAGGGGCTGAAGGTCGGCATCATGGATGCGGACATCACCGGACCGAGCATCCCCAGACTGCTGGGCATGCCGCGAGCACAGGCGTTCGGCACCAACGACGCCATCGAGCCGGTGGTGGACAAAGACGGCATCAAATGCATGTCGCTGAATTTCCTGATGGATGATGAGAATCAGCCGGTCGTCTGGCGCGGACCGATCGTCGCCAACGCCGTAAAGCAGTTTTACACCGATGTGATCTGGGGCGATCTGGATGTCTTGTTCATCGATATGCCGCCGGGAACCGGAGATGTCGCATTGACCGTGCTGCAGTCCATTCCGGTAAACGGTGTCGTCATGGTATCCACGCCGCAGCCGATGGTCTCCATGATCGTATCCAAGGCGGTCAACATGTGCCGTCAGTTAAAGATCCCGGTGCTCGGCGTCGTCGAGAACATGAGCTACATCTCCTGTCCGAACTGCGGGGAAAAGATCGCCCTGTGCCAGGACAGCGACCGGGATGAGTTCCTGAAACAAAACGAGCTGAAGCTGTATGGCGAGCTGCCGATGACCCAGTCTCTCATGAACATCAATCAGGAAGAGACCTTCGACGCCCGCACCCTGATCGAGATCGAGCAGCTGATGGAACCTGCCGTGAAGCAGCTGCGTGAAGATCTTGGCATCTGAATCGATGGATCTGCAAAGCCGCATCCGTGCGTTTGCTTCCTGGCTGAAGGCGCATGAGGATGAGCTGCGCGCTGATCCTGAAGGGATACAGGAAGGAACGGCGTTGCTGGACAGCGCGGTGAGCGGGGAATGCGTGGTGCAGGACGATGTCCTGCACGTCATCCTGAATGCCGCAGATCCATTGTGGTATTATGTGTTCCCGCTCATGGACATCGATGCAGAGGGCATTCAGCTGCACTGCGGCAGAGATCCGCTGAAAGACGAGGATTACAGCGTAACGCTGTTCGATGAGGAGATACAGGCCGCTCAGGTCATGACGGCGGTCGATGCGCAGCAGAACGTGCATTTCTATCATGCGGCGCTGAACGCATGCACAGAAGAGGAAGCCGTCGTCTGTTTCCGCATCATGCTTCAGGCTTCTTTAGGCGACGCGCTGGCTGCCACGCAGGTCCGCTCCCTCATCAAAGAGGAGCAGCCGCCTGAAGGCAGCGTTTCGCTGTGCGCGCTGTATCGGCAGGTGAGCGCGGAGACGGACGGCGTTTTGCCAGCCGATCTGTTCGTGCCGTATCAGCCTGCGCTGCCCGCACAGCGGCGCGCTCTGCCGCGCTTTGACGTGCTCGCTGGAACGAGCTGTCTGATCGCGCTGGTGAACGAATATTATCTGGACGTCTCACGGACTTACCGTCACTTGCAGCAGATGGGCATCTGCGCTTGTTATCTGACGGTGGACGCAAAGGTGCAGACGCTGGAGGAGCTTTTGGATGTGCGCGAGCGGATCATCGATCAGCTGCAGGAAGCTTTTGCGTCCGGAAAGCTGCATGGGCTGCTGATCGGCAGCGCCCTGGGCGAAGCGAAGGCGTATATCGATCTGCTGTTCGTTGAACCGGTCAGCTTACAGACGCTGCAGGAACTGGCAGGCAGCGATGCGCGGCTTTCGCTGTTTCCTTTTCATCAGGGAAGCGCACCCACGCAAATTGCCGATTATCAGGCCGATTCTGCCGGATAACGCATGTTTCTTCTGATTTGTGCTATAGTATAAGCGAACAAGGAGAAGTGCTTATAACACAGACCTCGGGGCCGTCTGGAAGGCGTGAATAAGCAGAACTTGATCGGGAAGATCAGACAGACGGAAGAGGATCTGGAAGTCAGCCGGTGCATGCGTTGAGATGCGGGAGAAAAGGAATTCATCTGAGATCATCGGCAGGATGATGAAGGAGATTTCCCCGGATCGAAAGCGGACGGCTGATCAGCGAAGCGGGGAGAACGGGCAGGACGGATGCATGATGAAAGATGCAGGACATCCGCAAGGCCTCAGTACAGGTATCCGCAGCTTCGCGGTTATAAAGGAAAGGGGATGCGCAAAAGCATCTCTTTTTCTTGTTGCCTTGCGTAAGACATTGTATAATACTGAGGTATCTGACAATGGTAAGAACAGGGGGAATGTGATGAAGACCTTATCGATATTGAGCGCCAGGATGCTGGCCAGGGCCCTTTCCCTGATCAAGCGCGGCGGAAGCCTTCCCGGACAGATCGCCTTGCGCATCGACCCGGATGTGCTCAGCAAGCTGAAGTATGAAGGCATCGTCATCCTGGTCACGGGAACGAACGGAAAGACGAGCACGAGCAATATGATCGCGGACCTGATGATGCATGCGGGAAAGACGGTCATCTCCAACCGCCGCGGAGACAATATGCGGGCCGGTGTGGCCACGGCCATCCTTACCCACTGCTCGCTGTCGGGCAAAGTAAGAGGCAATGCGCTGGTGCTGGAAGTCGACGAGCTCAATGTCCGTCATCTGCTTCCACAGCTGCCGGTAAACGCCATGGTCGTGACCAACTTCTTTCGCGATCAGCTCGACCGGGCCAGAGAGATGGAGCAGCTCATCGCGACGATCGAACATGCGCTTGGATCATTCAGCGGCACGCTGGTGCTCAATGCCAATGATCCCAATGTCATGCGTCTGGCGGATCATGCGCCAAACGCTTCCCTGCATACTTTCGGCGTAGCGCGCAACGCAGCCAGCACGGAACAGACCGGAGAGGCGAGCGAAGGAAAGTTTTGCCCCCGCTGCGGAAGCAGGCTGATCTATGATTATTATCAGTATTCTCATGTCGGCTCCTTCCATTGCAGCGGATGTGCGTTCTGCTCTCCCAAGCCGGATGTACTGCTCAGCGATGTCGATCTGGAAGACCACCGCTTTTCCTGGCAGCAGCATGCGTTCAAGTCGCCGGCACAGGGGCTGTATACCATCTATAACTGCGCGGCGGTCTGCGCTGTGGCTGACCTGTTTCACATCAGCGTGCAGGCGCTGCAAAACGTATTTGACCATGCTCCGCAGCCCAAGGGCCGCAATGAGAAATTCAAGATAAAGGAGACAGAGTGCATCCTGAACCTCGTCAAGAATCCGACCGGCGCCAATGAGGTGATGAAGGTCATCGAGGCGGATGACCGGCGCAAGAGCGTGCTCATCGTCCTCAATGACCGGGAACAGGATGGTACGGATGTCTCCTGGATCTACGACACACATTTTGAAAAGTTCATCAATGAACAGACCGCGGCCGTCATCTGCACGGGGACCAGAGCATATGACATGGCCCTGCGGATGAAATATGAGGGCTATGAGGGAGAACTGCGCATCATCGCTGATCTGCAGCAGGCAGTGGATGCGCTGATCGCACAGGAAGGCTGCGTCCTCTATGCCATCGCGACATATACCGCGCTTCTGCCGACCAGAAACGCCATCGTCAGGAGGCTTTGAACATGAAAGAGATCAAGGTGTTATGGATGTATCACGACATCATGGACCTGTATGGAGACAAAGGCAACATGCTCGTGCTGACCCAGCGCTGCCATAAGCGAGGCATCGGCATCACGATCGATACCTGCGGCATCGGTGAACAAAGGGACATGCGGGATTACGACCTGTTGTTTTTGGGCGGCGGCGCTGACCGCGAACAGATGATGCTGATGGACGATCTGCGCGCACGCCGGGAAAACATCGCTCAGGCGATGGCAGAAAAGAGCTTTGTCTTCCTCGTCTGCGGCGGCTATCAGCTGTTCGGCCAGTATTATATCGCCGCGGATGGTAGCCGTATCGACGGGCTGGGCTTCTTTGAATATTACACGGAAAGCGGCGCAAACGGCACACGCTGCATCGGCAATATCGCTGTGGAATGCACATTGGACGGCCGGAAGATCACCGCGGTCGGCTTTGAGAACCACGGCGGACAGACGCGCAATGTCAAGACGCCGCTGGGCAAGGTGCTGCATGGATGCGGAAATACGTTCCAGGATGGGATGGAAGGCTTTTATCAAGGGCAGGTGTTCGCCACCTATATGCATGGACCGCTGCTTCCTAAAAATCCGGATATCGCTGATTTCATGATCGTCAAGGCGCTGCAGAAGAAACATCCGCAGATCGGGCCGGACGATCTGGCCCCGCTGGATGACACGCTGGAGCATCAAGCCAAGAACGCGATGCTCAGACGTCTGGGCGTCCCTGAAGTCCCTTACGAATTCAAGGGATGAACAAGCGTGATGATCCGACAGATGCATCATCCAGAAGAGATCGCTGAAGCACTGGATCTGATATGGGAAACTTTCCTGCAATTTGACGCGCCTGACTATTGTGATGAGGGCGTCAGCGCATTCCGCGATTTCATCCGCGATGAAGAAACCGTCGCCACACTGGAGTTCTGGGGCGCTTATCGAGATGATGAGCTGATCGGTGTCATTGCGGCAAATGAACATCGAAAGCATATCTGCTGCTTTTTTGTGAAGTCCGCATACCATCGGCAAGGAATCGGGAGAAGGCTGTGGGAATATGTGCTGGATCACAGCGATCATTCCGTCTATACGGTGCACGCTTCTCCCTATGCGGTTCCTGTTTATCACCGTTTGGGCTTCATCGATATGGATGAAGAACAGACAGCCGACGGCATGCGGTTTACGCCAATGAAATTCGAGAGGGACGATCATGGAATATCAAATTGACGATAAACAGCTGGATGCTTCCGTATTTCTTTCGCTGGTCAATCAGGTATGGCCGAATGATTATGATGTGAAACAGACGGAAAAGGCGTTGGCTGCAACGATGAACATCACTGCCTATGATGGCGAAAAGCTTATCGGCTGCCTTCGCATCCTTACAGATGGATATTTCTTCGGCACGATCACCGAGCTGCTCATCCTTCCTGCATATCAGAAGCAGGGAATCGGCAGCCGGCTCATCCAGCTCGCCAGAGAACACGCACCGACCATCGTATATTTTGGTTCACAGCCTGGCGTCGAAGCGTTTTATGAAAAGAATGGCTGTCAAAAGAGCTTGCAGTCTTATATGTTATGATCAGGTGAAGGATATGGAAAACGACAATCAAGATAAAGGGCATGAAGAGGATCCGTTGACATTGGCCAAGCTGGTCAGCACCTGGTATGCAGGTGCTGTTGTCGGATTCGCGCTGGGCAATTTAGCGGGAAATTTGACGACAGCAGCGATCGGTGCGGTCATTGGCGCTAGGGTAAGCTGGATATTTAAACGGTATTTAGCGAACAAAGAATGATTTGCTCCTCTTCTGTGAAATGAAAAGGAGCAGCTCCCATCAGATCCTCCAACGTCTTTGCACGCAGCGGAGGATCTTTTTCCATGAATGAGCATATTGACGATGTTTCCAACGGTCTATGACATGAATGGCGAGGAGAGGGTGGTCTCCATTACAGAAAGGCGGCAGAGAACGATCTTTGCCGCCTAAAAATTTTTTGAAAAGGTCTTGCTTGTGACGCTGCGTAATGATTTATAGTAAACGTGTCAGGAGGTAGATGTACATGACAAAATATAGAGCAATTCCACAAGGATTTATGACGGTTGGCGAGGTCGCAAAGAAAATGGGAGTTACTGTGCGCACTCTGCAATACTATGATAAAGAAGGACTGCTTTCCCCATCAGCAGAAAGCGAAGGCGGCCGCAGGCTGTACACCGATAAAGATCTGGTCATGCTTCATCAGATCATATCGTTGAAATCACTGGGCTTTTCCTTGGATGATATAAAGAAGCGGTTGATCTCTTTGGAAACGCCGGCTGATGTTGCCAATGCGCTTACAGAGCAGGCAGATGACATACGCCAGAAAATAGAACAGCTTCAGGCTTCATTAGCCGCAATAGAGCAGTTGAAAGCAGAGGTTCTGCAAATGCAGACCGTCAGCTTTAAGAAGTATGCCGATATCATCGTCAATCTGCAGATGAAGAATGAGTTTTATCCTCTGATCAAGCGTTTCGACGATGATACGCTAGACCATATACGCAGCCGGTTCGATCAGGAAAGCGGCTTGGATTTTATGGACAGATTCAACCGCCTGAGTGATGAGATCGTACAGCTTCAACAAAAGGATATCCCGCCTGAAAGCGAAAAATGCCAGCAGGTCATCAAAGCATATTGGGGCTTGATCATGGAGTTCACAAACGGCGATATGCGCATGCTTCCGAAATTGATGGAAGTTGGCAACATCGATACCGCTGAAAACGACTGGGAAGAACGGCAAAAGATCGTCAATGATTATGTCGGCCCGGCGCTGCAAGTTTATTTTTCCAGCCTTGGCATAAATCCGTTTGAGGAGGTGGAACCGTGAAAGGCACAATACAAGTTCGCGGATTAAAGAAAAGCTATGGCAGCCATATGGTTCTCAATGGGATCGATGTTCAGATCGAAAAAGGAGAGATCTTTGCTCTGCTTGGTGTAAATGGAGCAGGGAAAACAACGACGCTCGAATGCATCGAAGGACTGAGAAGATATGACAGCGGTTCGATCATGGTAAACGGGAGAATGGGCATTCAGCTGCAGTCATCCTCTTTGCCAGCCCATATCAAGCCGATGGAGGCGGTAAAGCTGTTCGCAAAGTGGCATAAGACGACAATTGATCATGCCATGCTTGAGGCCCTTGGAATCAAGGAAATGGAAAAGAAGCAGTATATACAATTATCTACAGGGCAGAAAAGACGATTGCATCTTGCGCTTTCGCTGATCAATGATCCTGATGTCGTCTTTCTCGATGAGCCGACTGCGGGACTTGATGTCGAGGGGAGACTATCGCTCCACGAACAGATCCGAAAGCTCAGCGCACACGGGAAAACCATCGTTCTGGCAAGCCACGATATGGCGGAGGTAGAAACCTTATGTGACCGCATAGCCATTCTAAATGACGGAAATATCGTCTTTTGCGGCACAGCTTCGGAACTGAGCGACAGGGTCGGAAGAAAATATGTCATCCATATCAAGACGCAGCAAGGGAACAACATGGTGGAAACAGACAATATCGAAGATGCTTTAATATCCGTATTAGACGAATTAAAACAGAAAAGGCTCCACGTATTGGATATCAAGGTAGATCGGGGCACACTGGAACAGCACTTTATCGAGATGTCAAGGAGGAAAAGAGGATGAACGGGTTTTTATATGGTGTGGCATTACAATGGAAATTGGATATCCGCAGCAAGTCTTTGTTGGTCACCTGCTATATCGTACCGCTGATTTTCTTTCTGCTCATGGGTGGTATTTTTACTTCTGTTATGCCTGAAATGAGAAATACACTGATACAGTCGATGATCGTGATGAGCGTTTCCATGGGTGCGTTTATCGGGCTACCGCCATCATTGATCGAAACGTATGGAAGCGATGTGAAAAAGGTTTATCAAGCAAATGGCATCCCGTTATATTTAGGGCTTGTGACCATGTTCCTTTCTGCATTTGTGCATCTGATGATCAGCTGCACCATCATCGTACTGCTTGCTCCGATACTGTTTGAGGCGGCTTTGCCCGCACAGCTTCCATCTTTCTTTCTTGCGCTTGCCCTATACATCATCGTGTCGCTGAGCATTGGAAGCATATTCGGCTTGGTCGTAAAAAGTCAGGCAAAGCTGACGATGATATCGCAGCTTGTGTTTCTGCCCTCGATCATGCTTTCAGGGATCATGTTTCCGATCGGCTTGCTGCCCGATCTTCTTGAAGCCATAGGGCGCGTGTTTCCCGCTTTCTGGGGATACCGATCGATGTTGGATAATGGTCTTTGCTTTGACAATCTATGGTATTTAGTTTTTGTGTGCTGTATGGCAGTAATGGTATGTGCGATACTGTTGAACAAGCAGAAATCCAAATAAGAGCAGAGAGACTGCTTTTCTCCGACCGTCTCATTGCATAGAGCATCACACCTCACTATAATTGAGGCAGGAGGTGTCAAGATATGCCAAATGAAGATAAAAAAGATTTCAACGCTATGCTGCACGATAGCAAGGACATGCCCAAATTTCAAATAATTACTGACCAAAAAAGCATTGAGAAATATGGCGGCAATAAAATGTATTTTGCCCCGCCTATCGACTATGACAAGGTGATGAAGCAGATTCCTTATGGTAAGGTGATCACCGTTGGAAAAATCCGTGAATATTTTGCCAAACTGAATGGGGCAGATTTTACAGACCCGATTACGGCCGGGATATTTGTATCGATTGCAGCGTGGGCAAGTGCTCAGCGTATTGAAGATGAAACTCCCTATTGGAGAACATTAAAAGCTAATGGAGAACTGAACGCTAAATATCCTGGCGGTGTAGAGGCACAGAAAGTAAAACTGGAGGCAGAAGGTCACATCATCATACAAAGGGGGCGAAAGCATATCAGATACTATGTGCAAGAGTATGAAAACGCCTTATTTCATCTACAATGACCAGCTGCGCATGAATAATAAAAAAAGCTGCCGTTGAGGAATGGGTGTTCCTGCTGCGGCAGCTTTCTTTTCTGCTTCTTATTCGGTTCTGCAAAGCAGATCAATATCTGTATCCGTCTCTGTGTTCTGTCTGCATAGCATTCAGATGGATCTGTTCCTTCGCATGATCAGGGTCCAGGAGAGGGGAGAGACATGCATACAGCTTATCGATCTGTGCAGGCGTCAATTTATTGTTCTGTAAGAGATCGATGTTGAGCTGAGCAAGAACATTGCGGCGATGGATCACATGATCCGTGCAGTCATTGAGCGTCAGCTTCTTGAATGTGCATCGGTCGCTGAATATGATATAGGAATGGAACAGCCCTTCAGGCACAAAATTGAATCCGGAGATGTGCAGATAATTGCTCAGCCACTTCAAGTGTCCTTGGTTTTGCCGAATAGGATTGTAAAACGGATTCTTCTTAGATCTTCCTCGGCCATTTGGAAGCACCTGTGTCCAATATCGGTCATGGCTGTTGCCGAAGATCCATCCGCCAAGGTTCTTGGATTCGAAGACATAGATGCCGGATTCATGCAGGAAAAGCAGATCGATCTCTGTCATGTCTCCATTCGGCTTAGGGATATAACAATTACAAAGGCATTTTCCATATCCAGGCACTTGCTGAAGCTGTTTCCATAACAAGTATTCTCCTTTGGTTCCCGTATTGCAATAAACATCCCACAGCGTGCGCTTGGTCTGCGCAAAATAATCTGTCTTCTTATGCTGGATGCTGGCGATGATCCGCCAGATCACGAGCAGGAAGAAAGCGATGATCCCCAATAATGGCATATCCGATCCCTCATTTTCTGTTATTTATATTAACTATATTAACACGGGCGTATGCCTGTTGTAAATCATTGAGGAGATCGATCATCAGGTTCAAGGAAAATCAGATATATTCATGGTGTGCTAGCTGTGCATCGATGTTCAAATATTACATAATATATATTATGCGAAGTAATGTGAATAAAGGTAAGCAGGAATTTCCTTTGTATTTTCTCCATTGACCATAAAAAAGAAGAGCGGTGGTTTCACTGCCCTTCTGGTTCTTCGCTGAGTCCGAGCACCTTTACAGATTCTTCCATCTCCATCGTGTCGAACCGTCTTAAGTTCTTCTGGATGATATTGCTTCGATGCATGAGGTCATCAGTGTTTTTCTGTGCTTCTGAAAGCTTCTTCTGTGTCTTGCTGATCAGTTCGGCGAAGCGGCCGTACTGTGTCTTGATCGCGGAGAGCGTGCGCAGGATCTCTTCGGACTTCTGATTGACGCTCAGATAGCGGAAGCCGACGCACAGGCTGTTGAGCAGCGCGGCCAGCGTCGTCGGACCGGACAGGATGACCTTGTATTGCTTCTGGCATTCCTCCGCGAGCCCGTCCATGCGCAGGACCTCGGCATACAGGCTTTCGGTCGGAAGGAACATGATGGCAAAATCGGTCGTATCCGGCGGTGCGATGTATTTGTCCCGGATCGACATCGCTTCGCTCTTGATGCGCTGTCTGAGCTCGCTGAGCGCGGATCGCAGCGATTCCGTATCTGCCTGCTGGGATGCGTCCTGGATCCGCGTGAACAGATCGGCCGGGAATTTTGAATCGATCGGCAGATAGATGAACTGGTTTGGATTCTCCTTGTCGGGGATGCGGACCGCATATTCAACGCGCTCCGATGAATTTTTCCTGGTGGCGACATTCTCATCATACTGGCTGCTGGTCAATATGTCTGCCAGGATGTTGCCCAGCTGCATCTCGCCCCAGATCCCGCGGGTCTTGACATTGGACAGCGTGCGGTTGAGCGACTGCACGCCGCTTTCCAGATTGCGCAGCTCGCCCAGGCTCGTATACAGGCTGCTCAGCCGTTCGCCGATCTGACGGAAGCTGTCATCCAGCCGTTTATCCAATGATGAGGAAAGCCGCGAATCGATGCCGCTTTGCATCTCCTGCAGCTTCTTGGAATTCTGCTCCTGGATGATGCTCAGCCCGTCTTTGATCTGCGTCATCAGAGATGCGCTGGCCCGCTGGTTTTGTTCGGAAAGATCCTTGGTCAGGGCGGACTGCAGATCCTTCATCGTCTTTTCATTTTGTCTGCCGCTCGTCTCGAGCAGGTCCAGCTGCTTTTGCAGCGATTCCAGCATCTGCGAGCGCATCAAAGAAAAACCGGCCTGGATGTCTTGCTGAAGCTCGGCCTTGGTCATATTGAATTCCTTCTGGAACATGGTCAGTTTTTCACCGGTCGGCTGCATCGCTTCCCGGATGTCAGCGCGCAGCTGATTCTGCAGACGCTGCATGCTCTCATTGTGATCCTTGAGCAGATCCAGGCGCAACTGATTCAGCTCGCTCTCCCACGCCTTCTTGTCCTGCGGGCGCATCATCAGATAAACCAACAGGATAAGGACGAGGATGAGCAGGATCAAGATGATGATTTCCATAGCTGTTCTTCCCTTCCCTCATTTATTTCTCTTCGACATGTTCCATGCCGGTTGCCAGGATGGCGCGGACATGGTCATCGTCAAGTGCGTAGAACACGGTCTTCCCTTCCCTGCGGCTGGCGACCAGTCTGGCGTCCTTCAGGATGCGCAGCTGATGGCTGATCGCGGACTGGCTCAGGCCGAGGATCGATGCGATGTCTCCTACGCAGAGCTCATCAGCATATAAGGCATACATGATCCGGATGCGGGTCGTATCCGCGAACACGCTGAACAGGTCGGATAAGGCGCGTACAGAGCGCGCGGATGGCTCCTGTCTGCGGATCTGATGGGCCTCATCTGCAGAGAGCGCCAGATAATCATGTTCATTCATCTTCGACACCTTCTTCCTGCTTGAAGATCTTTGCCGGAAACCGCGGTGTCTGCAGCAGATCGACCGCTCCTTGGTAGGCATGCAGCGAAAAAGGCCGCTGTGCCGCCAGGATATCATAGCGTACGCCATACCACAGGTTGCCATAGCCGGTATCCGCAAAGCCGCGGTCCAGATAAAACCGTCTCCGCTGCAGGCGCTGGAGCTGATTATCTGCCTGCGGCTGGGGCGATTCGATATCCGTGCAGATGCAGTGATGCGGATACTGCTGGAAGAGGTCGTCCAGCAGGGCGCTGCCGTATCCCTTCCCGCGCTGATCCTGCTTGACGGCCAGATAAAACAGATAGATCATCTCTTCATGGCGCATGATGAAGCTGAATCCGCAGAAGACACCATCGTTTTTGAGCGCGCGCAGCGCATAACGGTCATCCTTGCTCAGGCTGAGCATCTGTGAAAAAGGCATGCGTTCATTGGCCGGGAATGCCTCTGTATATAGCTCCTCCAGTTCCTTCAGGCAGGCGGAGGAACGAAGCACTGATTCCATATGCTGCATAAGCTCTCTCTTCCCTTCTTTGTGTCATTTTAGCATGTCTGGGACGCGCTGATAACCCATTCACGCAAAATTCAGTGTTTTTTTTACATTCGCTTACAATGCGGCACAGAAGATACACAGATTTATGATATAATTTGATATAACAAAGAAAGGGATGTGAGGGGAAATGAATACTATCGTGATCGGCTGTGGCTTTGCCGGCGCAGTCATCGCCCGCAAGCTGGCAGAGGCGGGAGAGCATGTGCGGATCATCGAGCGAAGGGCACATATCGGGGGAAATGCGCATGATGCGCTGGATGAGCATGGGATCCTGATCCATACGTATGGTCCGCATATCTTTCATACGAATGACGAGGAGGTCTATCGCTTTCTGTCGCGGTTTACCAAATGGCGACCGTATACGCATAAGGTCGCCGCTTCTGTCCATGGCAGGCTGATCCCTGTGCCGTTCAATCTTCGCTCGCTGCGCCTCGTCTTCGGTGAAGAGGCAGAGACGCTGACAAAGCGGCTGAAGGCAGCGTATGGCGAAGAGACCAGCGTCTCTATCCTGGAGATGATGCAAAACGACGATCCGCAGATCAGGATGGTCGCCCGTTATGTCTATGAGCACATCTTCCTGCATTATACGATGAAGCAGTGGGATCAGAAGCCGGAGGAGATCGATCCTGCGGTCACGGCGCGTGTGCCG
>UQPV01000030.1 GCA_900543035.1 uncultured Solobacterium sp. | reverse complement strand
TTCTTTGGCAGGCTCAAGACCCATATCCTCTCACTGATCGCATTGTGCGCGGAACAGGAAACGGCAGAGGAACTGGTGAACAATTATCTGAAAAGCCATAACGATGAGTCGTACATGTATGAACTTGCGGGACTTACGCCGCGAGAATTTTATCTTTATAAGGTAACGGGCATCTATCCATGTGAGAGCTACTATGGCATAGCGGCGACGAAGCTGATGCCGCTGAGCACGCTGGTAGAGATGAAGCTGGAGCAAAAAGAAAAGAAGAGAAAGAAACGAGCGCAGAAGCAGGCAGCAGAAAACAGCATCGCGCCGGCGCGGATCCTGGCAAGGGACCAAAAGAAGGTACGAAAAGAAAAACAGAAGTGGCAGCGCGCAAGAGAGACGTCCGAGAAGCAGCTGAGATTTCTGGAAGGGCTGGAAGAACAGATCAAAGAAGCAGTGAAGCATTATGCAAAGGCAGGTCAGGAAATGAGGGAGAGACTATGCCGTGCGGAAACATGGAGAGAGACGTGGCCATATGATTATGTGACACAGATGAAGGAAATGTACTGATCCAGCTTACAGTGAACATCGATCATATCATATTGAAAAGCCTTCATTTTCAGAAGGTATTTTGCACATGCCCGCAGAATAAAGAAATCCCCGCATGATCGGGAGATCATACGGGGATCGGATGCAGTGTTGGCCCTCAGGCATCAACTGTCAGAATTTTGTCCTTGACAAAGGGACCATTTCAATGAAGCCATCGTTGAAATCTCTTTTCCTTATTCGCTTTCGTTCAGCGCGCTGACATCCTCAGCGCTTGCCTCACGCACCGTGATCGTCTCGATGACGACATCTTCCAACGGCTTGTCATTCTCATCGACCCGCACCGATGCGATGTAGTTGACCACGTCCATGCCGTCGACCACCTGTCCGAAGACCGTATGCACATTATCCAGCCATGGCGTTCCGCCGACTTCCTGATACTTCGCGATCACGTTATCCGCGTAATCGGTGGAATACTGGCTCATGTTCTCCGGCGTGTACTGGCTGCCGTCCTGCTGCTGGACGATGAAGAACTGAGAACCGTTGGTATCCGCGCCGGAATTGGCCATGGACAGCGCGCCGTTGAAGTTGTACAGCTGATCGCTGAACTCATCTTCGAACGCATCGCCCCAGATGCTCTCTCCGCCGGTTCCATCGCCATTGGGGTCTCCGCCCTGGATCATGAACCCGTTGATCACGCGGTGGAAGATCAGACCATCATAATACCCTTCTTCAGCATGCGTGGTGAAATTCTCGACTGCCTTTGGCGCCTGTTCCGGGAACAGCTTCACCGTGACATCGCCCAGGGATGTCTCGATGACCGCCAGCGTATCGCCTTCAGCGATCGGTTCATCCTGCAGCAGCACAGGCTCCTGCGGCGCAGAGCTGCAGCCGGCGATCAACAAGGCCGCGGTGAATAAAGCTAACAGTTTCTTCATGTTCAATTCCTCCTGATCTGATCCATCAGCGATGGATCGAATGTGTTTTGTTTCAGCATCGCGATCTCTTCCCCATAAGGCGCATGGCCTTCGACATACGGGGTTTCCAGGATCTTGACGATATCGGTCAGCGCCGGATGATGCACGAACGCGCTGAGCGCATCAAAGCCGATCTCACCGAATCCGATATTGGCATGGCGGTCCTTGCGCGCGCCGCGCACATTGCGCGAATCATTCACATGAACGGCTGCGATGCGCTGAATGCCGATGACGCGGTCAAACTCTGCCAGCAGCCCATCGAGATCCTGGACATCATATCCGGCGTCGTGCATATGGCAGGTGTCCATGCAGACGCCGAGTCGATCTCCATAGCGGGCATGATCGATGATCCAGCGCAGCTGCTCGAATTTCCAGCCAAGCTCGCTGCCCTTGCCGGCCATCGTCTCCAGCGCGATGGTGAGCTGTTCACCCATTCCTTCCATCGCCAGGTCCAGCCCTTCTACGATCTTGGCCAGTCCCTTTTCCTCGCCTTCTTTCAGATGCGCGCCAGGATGCAGCACCAGCACGCGCACGCCTAAGGCCTGCACCCGCTCCAGCTCCTGCCGCAGAAAGCGCACGCCGAGATCAAAGGTCTCCGGCTTGAGCGTATTGGCCAGGTTGATGATGTAGGGCGCATGGACGATCACATGGTCCATGGACAGCCCGTGCGCCTGCATATAATCACGCGCTTCCTGCAGACGCAGCTTCTCCACCGGGACACGGCGCGTGTTCTGCGGCGCGCCGGTATAGATCATGCAGGCGTTTGCGTGATAGCCGACGGTCTCCTGCATCGCGCCCAGCAGATAGCCCGGGGCGGACATCGAAACGTGAGAGCCGATGATCATGATCCTTCCGCCTCTCTCTTCGCCCGCATCTTGGCCTTGGCGCGTTCCTTCTGCTGGCGGCGGATGTCCTCCTGGATCATGGTCCTGCGCGCCTTGCGCCGCAGCCGTTCGACTTCCTGCTTCTGCTTCTTGCGGTAGTTGGGCTTCACCTTCGTCTTTTTCTTCCTGACGATCTTGCGGATCTCGTTTTCCAGCGGATCCTGCTTTTTCACGCGCTGCTCATGCAGCGGCTTCAGCTGGACCCAGTTTCCGCCGCGGAAATTCGCATGTTCGAAACGGATCCCGCGCTGTTCCAACACACGGATCATCGTATCGTCTTCGCCGCGGTACAGCGCATAGCAGACACCGTCACGGCCGGCTCTTCCGGTCCTGCCGCTGCGGTGGATATAGAAATCCAGCTCCTTGGGGAAACCAAGGGAGATGACGTGCGTGATGCCTTCGATATCGATGCCTCGCGCGGCGATGTCTGTCGCCACGACATAGCTTTTCTTCTGGCTCTGCAGTTCTCTGAGCGCCTTCATGCGTTCCCTGGCGTTCAGATCGCCGTGCAGCTCCACCACGCCGTATCCGGCCGCGCGCATGCGCTCTGCCGCCTGCGCGGCGACCACCCTGGTATTGGCGAAGATCAGACAGACATACGGATTGATGCCCGGCAGGATCTCCATCAGCTTCTCCGTGTATTCCATATGCTTGCAAGGCACCAGCACATGGCGAATATCCGGGTGAAACTGTTCGCTTCGCTCGATCTGGATGGTCTTCGGCTCATGCATGTATTTCCGCAGGAACGGCTTCAGCCCGACAGGGATCGTGGCCGAAAAGCTCATCATCTGCAGATCGCTGCCCATCCGGGACGCGATCTTGTCCACATCTTCCAGGAATCCGAATTCCAGCGTCATGTCCGCTTCATCCACGACCAGGATGCGTGCGGTATCGCAGCGCAGCGCCTGCTCGTTCAAAAACATGTCGAGGATGCGCCCCGGCGTGCCGATCACGATGTGCGGCTGATGCTTCAGCTGTTCGCTCATGCGGCTCTTTTCCATTCCGCCGGCGATCAGCCGGATGCGCAGTCCCTTTTCCACCTCGCACATCCGCAGCGAGCGCTGATACAGCTGCATGGCCAGTTCCCGGGTAGGCGCCGTGATCACCGCCTGCACCATCTCCCTGGATACATCGATCTGTTCCAGGATCGGCAGCAGGAAGGCATGCGTCTTTCCGGTTCCCGTATTCGAAATGCCGATGATGTCCTTTCCCTGCAGCGCCACAGGGATCACCTCTTGCTGGATCGGGGTAAGGGAATGAAATCCCTCCAGTTCCATCAGCCTCTGCATCCGCTGGCTGAGCTGATTGATTTCCATTGGCATCGCCTCCTGTTCAAACGAATTCATTATACATGAAAATGACCTTTTTTCAACCGTGTTTTCCGCGCAAAGCATCATCCGGTTTTGTGCTTATGCGCATTTTGTGTCATAATGAACTGCAGGAGGAATCAATATGAACATCATCAAAGTAAGTCCGCGTGGGTACTGCAAAGGCGTGGTCCGTGCCATCTCCATCGCCAAGCAGTGCCGGGAACGCTATCCTGACCAGCCCATCACCGTTTTAGGCATGCTCGTGCATAATGAATACGTCAAGAACGCGCTCGCCCTGCGCGGCATCCGCACCATAGAGGATCCGCAGCGAAACCGGGTGCAGCTGCTCGATGAAGTGGAGAGCGGCGTGGTCATCTTCACCGCCCACGGGATCAGCGATCAGGCCAGAGCGAAGGCAGAGCAAAAGGGGCTGATCTGTGTCGACGCCAGCTGTCCCGATGTGGTGCGCACGCAAGAGCTCGTGCGCGAACGGCTGAATCAGGGAGACGAGGTCTTCTATATCGGAAAGAAGCGTCACCCGGAAGCGGAGGCAGTGTGTGCGCTGAGCGAGCATGTCCATCTCATCACCAAAGAGCAGGACATCCCCGCATGCGCAGAGGACGCCGCGATCTTCGTCACCAACCAGACGACCATGTCCATCTATGATGTGCGTCAGCTGTTCGAACAGATCAAGGCGCGTTATCCCCAGGCGCACATCAGCGAAGAGATCTGCAACGCGACCCGCATCCGCCAGCAGGCGGTCGCTGATCTGAAGGGAAAGCATGTCGATGTGCTCTATGTGGTGGGGGACACGCACTCCAACAACACGAAGCGGCTGGCGCAGATCGGCGCGCAGCAGGGCATCCCCTGCGTGCTGCTCATCGACTCGATCCAGGATATCGAGGATGAACAGCTGCAAGGCGCTGAGGTCGTCGCCGTCACCAGCGGCGCCAGCACGCCGACCTATCTGACCGCACAGGTCATCGATTATCTGGAGAACTGGGAAAACGGCGCCTGCAAGCCGCCGATCATCCTGCAGGACATTCTTTAGCTCATGACAAAAAGACTGCAGTCATCAAGCAAACTGCAGTCTTTTTCATTTGTTCAGCCGCTGCTGGATGCGCGAGCAGCGCAGCTCCGCCGCAGGCCGGCGTTCATGTCCTAAAGGCATGCGGCTCAGGATGAGCCGGCATTTCTCCAGTTCACGTTCCCAATATTCCCTGAACAGCGGATCATCATCACGGTGAAGGCCAAACAGGATCTCATCCTCGCTCAGCGCGGCAGCCTCCCGCTCATGATGTGCTTTTATAATCTGATAATAATGTCTCTCTTTGACGATGCGTTCCTGATCGATCACGAAATGGCCGTTGCTCAGAAACCGGCGCAGCTCCTCCACATCGGTATGACTGGCGATGATCAGGGAACGATAACGGTTCCATTGCGCCTGTCCGTCGAGCAGGATCTTCTGGATCGTCTCAAAGCCCATGCCGGCGATGATCACGGTATCCACGTCATCTGCGAGGCCGACGATCCCATCTTGCAGCACAGGGATGATCTTTCCCTGCAGCCCCGCTTCCTCGATCGCCTGCCGCGCGCGGGACAGCGGCCCATGCGCCACATCGCAGGCATAGCATCGGGAAGAGATGCCGCGCTCGATCAGCGCGATGCAGACCAGCGCATGGTCGCATCCGATATCCGCGGCGACGCTGCCGGTGTCGACCATGTCGACGACGGCCTGCAGCCGGATCCCCAGATGCGTCATTACGGCTTATCCACGAAGTCCTTCAGCCGCTTGGAGCGGGTAGGATGCTTCAGCTTGCGCAGCGCCTTCGCCTCGATCTGACGGATGCGCTCACGGGTGACGTTGAATTCCTTGCCGACTTCCTCCAGCGTGCGCGTACGGCCATCCAGCAGGCCGAAGCGCAGGCGGAGCACCTTTTCCTCCCGTTCGGTCAGCCCCTGCAGCACGGTGTTGATCTCATCCTTCAGCAGCTGGTTGTTGGCATATTCATCCGGAGAGAGCGTCTCTTTATCCTCGATGAAATCGCCCAGGTGAGAGTCATCCTCTTCGCCGATCGGCGTTTCCAGCGATACTGGCTCCAGTGCGATCTTCTGGATCTCACGCACCTTCTCCGGCGTGATGTTCTCCATCTTCTCCGCGATCTCTTCCGCGGTCGGATCACGTCCCAGATCCTGGACGAGCTGACGCTGGATGCGGGTCAGCTTGTTGATCGTCTCGACCATATGCACCGGGATGCGGATGGTGCGGGCCTGATCGGCGATGGCGCGGGTGATGGCCTGGCGGATCCACCATGTGGCATATGTAGAGAATTTGAAGCCCTTGGTGTAGTCAAACTTTTCCACGGCCTTCACCAGTCCCATATTTCCCTCCTGGATCAGGTCGAGGAAAAGCATTCCTCTTCCGACATATTTCTTGGCGATGGAGACGACCAGGCGCAGGTTGGCTGCGATCAGTGTCTTTTTCGCCTCTTCATCGCCGGCCTGGATGCGGCGGGCGATCTCCGGCTCATCCTTTGGATCGAGCAGATCTACACGTCCGATCTCCTTCAGATACATCTTGACCGGATCATTGATCTTCGTGTGAGAAGTGTTGGCAAAAGACTGTTCCAGGTTTTCCAGCTCGTTGGCCAGCGCGTGATCGGAATCATCGTCATCGAAGTCCAGGCTGTCATCGGCAGAAAGCACTTCGTCATCGTCATCCACATCCAGCAGCAGCTCGTCATCGTCCTCTTCGTCATCCTCAAAGACGATGTCGTTGTCTGCGCACCATTGGAACAGGTCGTCCACATCCTTGTCACTGAGATCGAGGTGATCGATGGAATCCATCAGATCCTTCTGCGTCAGGACGATGCTGTCATCCTTCATGGATTCGAGCAGTTCCTCCTTGATCTCCTCCAGTGTCTTGTAATGCTTCGCACTCACTTTTTTCGCACTCATTCTATCAACTTCCTTCCTTGTGGATCAGCTCATTGCGCTGAACGATCAGCTGATTCTTCTCCATGGCAAGCTGTGCCTTCTGCATCGGATCGCTTACGTTTTTCACTCGTTCATTGAGTGCCTGTATCTTGTCCTCCAGAATGCATGTCTTCACCTTGGCGACTGCTTCACGCAGCACCTGCGGATCGATCTCTCCGCGGGCGAGCTCCCACTGAGCAACATTCAAAAGCAGATCGCGCACGGGCTCCTCGACGATCTGGTCATACAGTTCGCTGACGTCAAGCTGCTCGTGGCCGCGATAATAATCGATCATATACATTGCTAGTTTGTTACTGTTGTCATCCTTGAAAAATCCAAGTTCTTCCTTGAATACATCGACGGCCGCAGGGCCGCTGAGCATCTGGGAAAGGATCTCATATTCCGCCTGCATCTGCCCGCTCCTGGGGTAAGTCAGATACTGGCGTTTTTCATGCTGCGGCTTCTCCCGCTGCGCAGGCGCTTCCTGATCGAGCGGGATCTCCATATCGAAGCCGGAAAGCTCCTTCAGCCGCAGATAATAGTTTCTTCGTTCAAATTCATCGCTGACGCGGCGGATCTCCTCAGCGATCTCCACCGCATATTCTTTTTTCTGGGTGAAATTTTCCAGATTGTAGCGTTTCTGCAGATAGCCAAACAGAAAGTCGACATGAGAGACGGTCCGCGCACAGAGCGCGTGCAGTTCATCCTTGCCATAAGTATCGACGATCTCATCCGGGTCAAGGCCGGTCGTATTGTTCACGATCTCGATGCGCAGGCCCGCGGCGGACGCCTGTTTGGCAAATTTATACGTAGCGTTCTGACCGGCCGCATCTCCGTCGTAGCATACGCAGATGACGCAGCGCAGCGCCTTGAGCAGGCGGATCTGCTCATCGGTGCACGCCGTTCCCAGCGTGGCCAGCGCGTTGTGCATGCCGGCCTTCTCAAACGCCAGCACATCCATGGCGCCCTCCACCAGGAACACCCGCTGCTCGTTTCGTGCGTGCTCCTTCACCCGGTGATAGTTGAACAACAGGCTGCCCTTATGATAGAGCGTCGTCTCCGCGGTGTTGATGTATTTCGCTTCATCCAGAGAATCATCCAGACGGCGTGCGGTAAAGCCGACCGGATTGCCGTATGTATCGTGGATCGGCACGAGCATGCGGTTGGCAAAGCGATCCGCCATCCGCGAGCCGACCAGGCTGGCCACGCCGCATTCCACCATGTCCGCATCGCTGAAGCCTTTGGCGTGCAGATAGCGATATACCGCGTCATCCTGTGGATCATAGCCGATCTGGAAAGTTTGGATGATGTCCTCATTCAGCCCGCGCCGGCCAAGATATGCGCGGCAGTTTGCGCCGGCCTCGGTATCCAGCTCATAGCGGGCGTACTGGATCATCTCGTTGAGCAGCCGATGCAGGGCGGCGATATGAGGGTCCACCGCCGGCGCGCTCACCCGCTGCAGCGGCGCAGACAGCGCCACGCCGGCATATTCCGCCACCTTGTAGACAGCTTCGATGAACGAGATCTTCTCGTACTTCTGCACGAAGCTGAACACATTTCCGCCCGCCCCGCAGACAAAGCACTTGAAGATCTGTTTGTCCTCGGAGATGTTCATCGAGGGATCGTGGTCATCGTGAAAAGGACATATCGCGCGATAATTCCGCCCGCTCTTGTTCAATGGGATATAGTGCGAGATCACATCGACGATGCTGGCCTGCGTACGGACCCGGCTGATCTCCTGTTCGCTTAAACGAGCCATGGCCGTTCAATCAAAAGGTGATCCTTGAAGCGATATAGCTCTCCAGCTCGTCCATCCGGACACGCACCTGCTCCATGGAATCACGGTGCCTTACGGTCACGCAGCCGTCCTCTGCGCTTTCAAAGTCATAGGTCACGCAGAACGGCGTGCCGATGGCATCCTGACGGCGGTAACGCTTGCCGATGCTGCCGGCCTCATCATATTCGCAGTTCATCGTCTTGCTGAGGGTGCGGTAAAGCTCCCCTGCCCCTTCAGAAAGCTTCTTGGACAGCGGCATCACGCACGCCTTGAACGGCGCGAGGAACGGATGCAGGTGCAATACGACGCGCGTATCCTTCTCCAGCTGCTGCTCCTCATATGCCTCAGCCATCAAGGCGAGCATCATGCGCTCTACGCCGACGCTCGGCTCGATGCAGTAAGGAACGAACTTCTCGCCGCTCTCCTGATCGAAATACTCCAGGCTCTGCTTGCTCGTTTCCATGTGGGCCTTGAGGTCATAGTCCGTCCGGTCTGCGATGCCCCACAGCTCGCCCCAGCCGATCGGCGCGCCGAAATTGTATTCGATGTCGCTTGTTCCATTAGAATAATGCGCCAGCTCTTCCTGAGAATGCTCACGCAGGCGCAGATGATCGGCATTGATGCCAAGGTCCTGCAAAAACCGCATGCAATATTCTTTATAGTATTCATACCACTTCAGATCTTCTCCAGGTCTGGTGAAGAACTCCAGCTCCATCTGCTCGAACTCGCGGGTGCGGAAGATGAAGTTGCCCGGCGTGATCTCATTGCGGAAGCTCTTTCCGATCTGTCCGATGCCGAAAGGCAGCTTCTTGCGCATGGAGCGCTGGACGTTCTTGAAGTTGACGAACATGCCCTGCGCGGTCTCCGGACGCAGATAGATCGTGCTCTTCGCATCCTCTACCACGCCCTGGAACGTCTTGAACATCAGGTTGAACTGACGGATATCCGTAAAATCATGCGCGCCGCAGTTCGGGCATGCGATGTGATGTTCGCGGATGTATGCCGTCATCTGCTCATTGCTCCAGCCGCTCGGATTGACCTTTCCCTCCGTCGCCGTCTCAATGAGCTGATCGGCGCGATGGCGCGTCTTGCACTGCTTGCAGTCCATCAGCGGATCGCTGAACCCGCCGACATGGCCGCTGGCCACCCAGACCTGCGGGTTCATCAGGATCGCGCTCTGGATCCCGACATTATGCGGATCCTCCTGAATAAAACGCTTCCACCATGCCTTCTTGACATTTTCCTTGAATTCCACGCCCAGCGGGCCGAAATCCCACGTATTGGACAATCCTCCGTAGATCTCTGATCCCTGGAAGACAAATCCAGAATTTTTCATATGTGCAACGATCGTATCAAATGTTTTTCCGCTCACATCAAGCACCCCTTTCACCGTTCTTATCCGTCCTGATCCATTGACGAGATAAAAAAAGGACAGACGGATAGATAATATAATATATACCATCTTTAGGCCCGTTTGTCCATCTTCCTGGTTAATATTTTTGTGTGCTCAATGCTTTTTTCTTTCCATCGCGGCCGCGGTCTGCAAAAAGTCTGCACCGCGGATGACGATGCCGCTGTATTCGCGGTAAAAGGCAAATATGCGCATGAAGTCTTCCTCGCCGCAGCGCGCGTGTGCCCGCAGGATATCCAGGCTGTCCATACCGGCGTGCATGATCAGCCTGAAGCGGCGAAGTGCCGCCTTGTCCAGCCTGGGCGCATGCGCTTGTTCAGCGCATCGCCGGCACAGGAACCCGCCCTGTCTGAGCGAGAGCGCGCAGATCTCGTCCTGACGCCCGCAGCGCACGCATTCCTCGGTCATCGGGGCGATCCCTGCCAGCGCGCACATGCGGCCGACGCAGACGCAAGGCGCAGTATAGGGATCCTTGGTCCGCTCCATGTCATCCAAGGTCTGCTTCAGCAGAAGGAAGCAGCGCGGATCATCCTGCGCCGACGCCATGATCTCACAGAGCACCAGCATCATGGCCGTGCCCAGCAGGGTGCGGCGGATGGCGGGATAGCTGTCTTTGATCGCGGCCTGACGCAGTGAAGACAGGCCGCCTGCGCGGCCGCTGTGCAGCTGATAGATCCCCCGCGTGCCAAGCTGCAGCGCGCCGGCATTGCGGCTGTCGACCTTCAGCGTGCCCCGGGCATGCAGCGCATGCCTGCCCGAAGGCGTCAGCAGCGTGACGAGCAAGTCACGTTCGCGGTATTCCCGGCTGGCGATGACGATCCCTTCCGTCTCCAGCTCATTCATGCTCATTGTAGCCAAACTGCTTCAGCTTGCTCTCGCGGTTGCGCCAGTTTTCCTCGACACGCACATAGAGCTCCAGCTCTACGCGCTTTCCCAGCATCTGGCGCAGTTCGCGCTGCGCAGCGATGCGGATCGAACGGATCATGCTTCCCTGCTTGCCGATCAGGATCGACTTTTGGCTCGGCCGCTCGACGATGACCATCGCCTGCAGGAACACCTGCGTCTCATCCTCCTCGCGGTTCTCGATCACGACCGCGATGCTGTGAGGAACTTCCTCCTCCGTGCGAAACAAGATCTTTTCCCGGATGATCTCCGCGATGCGGAAATTCTCCCCATGGTCGCTGATCATATCGTCCGGAAAATACTTGATGCCCTCCTGCAGATACCCATCGATCACCCGCAGCAGCTCATCCACATTGTCCTGCTTCAGGGCGGAGAGCGGGATGATCTCATCGAAGTCAAAGCGCTGCTGCCATTCCAGCAGCCGCTGCATCACCTGTTCCCGCGGCAGCAGGTCGATCTTGTTGACGAGCAGAAAGCAGGGGACCTCGCTGTTTTTCAGCCGCTCCAGCAAGAAGGAATCTCCGCTGCCGTAAGGCTTGGTGATGTCGATGATCAGCGCGTTGATGTCCGCTTCGGCGATGGCGGTATACGCGTTTTTGTTCAGCGTCTTCCCCAGCTCATGCTTCGGCTTGTGGATGCCCGGAGTGTCGATGAACACATACTGCGCGTCCGCCGTGGTCAATATGCCCATGATGTTGTTTCTGGTCGTATTGGGCTTGGGCGACATGATGGCGATCTTCTGGTGAAGCAAAGCGTTGAGCAGCGTGCTCTTGCCGGCGTTCGGCCTTCCGATGATCGCGATAAATCCTGATTTATATCCCATTGAGATCCTCCTTGTCAAATGCATATGGCAGAAGTTCGCAAACGCGCATGATCCGGTAAGATGCCCCGTCTGCCATGATCACCGGGGCGTCCGGGCGCATCAGCTCGGCCATGACCTGACGGCAGGCGCCGCAAGGCGTCAGCAGCCCATCTCCTGTGCCGATCAGCATCAGCGCCTCGATATCCTCGCTGCGCACGCCATCCGCATAGGCGGCGAACAACGCGTTGCGCTCTGCGCAGCAGCTCAGTCCGTATGAGGCGTTCTCCACGTTGGCGCCGCCATAGAGCCGCCCGTCCTTCGTCCTGACACAAGCCCCGACCCGAAAGCCGGAATAAGGGGCATAGGCACAGGACAGCGCCTGCTGCGCCCGTTCTCTCATTTCCCGAAGATGATCCAATACAGCTTCCCTCCTATGATGATGACTGCCACGCAGAGCGCGCAGATCGAGACGAGCAGGACAGCGCCCGCCGCGAGATCCTTGATCCGCTTGGCTGCCGGATGACGTTTCGTCGAAATATAATTCACGGTCTCTTCGATGGCGGAATTGACAAATTCCATCGCGATGACCAGAAAGATCATGATGAGGATCACACACCATTCCAGCGCGGAAAGCGGCAGGAACAGACAGACTATCACCGTGATGAGGCCGAGCACGCACTGCAAGGCGATGCTGGAATCGCTGCGGATGCCGCTGATCACTCCGCTCAGCGCATAGCCGAACTTATGCCGCAGCTTCTCTTTTAACCAGTTCATCGAGGATCTCATCCTGAAGCGAGAACATCACTTTCTCATCCGCCTCTTCCATGTGATCATAGCCAAGCAGATGCAGCAGGCCGTGCGTGAACAAGAAGCAGACCTCGCGGCGCTGAGAATGCCCGTACTCCTCTGCCTGCGTCTTGACCGCCTGCACGTTGATGAAGATGTCGCCCAGCTCGGCCTCTTCCCCGCCCGGCATCTCATATTCCTCCATCGTGTCATGGAGCGCAAAGCTGATCACATCCGTCGGCCTGTCGATGCCGCGGTAATCGCGGTTGATCGCATGGATCTGTTCAGGCGTCACGAAGATCACGGAGACACAAGCGTCCTCCTGCATCTGCGTGCGCTCAGCGGTCCGTCTGAGCACGGCTTCAAAATCCGCGCGGCACTCGTCCCATCGCTCTTCCCCACATTGATTGCAAATCGTAATTTCCATCATTTACACCACCCATTTCGCAGTCACATTATACCATGAACGCGCCAAAATAGACATGTTGAAAAACAACGGGCGCTCTGCGCCCGCCGTCTCAGGAAAGTCTTCCATATTTGTACAGATCGCCGACCGTCACCAGCTGATATCCTTTTTCCAGCAGATCCGGGATGACGCTCTTCATCGCCTTCACGCTGTCCTCATGGATATCGTGAAGGAGGATGATGGAGCCGTCGCTCACATAAGTATCGATGACCTTTTTGATCTTGGACGCATCATGGCTCTCCCAGTCGCGGGTATCGATGGTCCACAGGATCGAATCCCGATCGACGCTGTCATGGTAAGTATCCGACATCGCGCCGAAAGGCGGACGGATATACACCGGGTCATGGCCGCATGCCTTAAACACCGCATCATCCGTGCTCTGCAGCTGTTCGATGATCTCCTGGCTGCTTATCACGGAGAGATCAGGATGATCCCAGGAATGATTGCCCAGCTCATGCCCTTCCGCGCAGATGCGCTTCACGATGTCCGGATTGGCCTCGGCATTCTTGCCGACCATGAAGAAGGTGCAGCGCACGTTGTATTCCTTGAGCAGATCGAGCAGTTCCGGCGTGGTGGCCGGATTCGGTCCATCATCAAACGTGATCGCCACCATCGGCTTGTCCGGATCGATCGTCGGGCTTTCCGCGATCGTTAACGGCTCATGCTGGTACAGGCTGGGAATATTCGGATCATTCAGCGCGATGTATTCCTTATGCTCAGAGAAGACGATCGACTGGCTCTTGCCATCCTTGAAATACAGCGTCACATCGTTTTCGTTCAGCTCCATGGCGCAAATCTCATCCTGCGTCCTGCCATCAAGCAGATCCTGCTCAAACTGATTGCGCAGCACGTCCTCGACGCCCAGCGTTTTCTGCTGTCCGCCATCATAGAGGACCGAAGCATAGCTGACCTGCGATGAGCCGTCTTCCGCCGTCTTCGTCACTTTGAACAGCACCGAAGTATATGTATCAAACACCGTCTTGCTGCGATAGTCGATCACCGTGTCTTCGCCATCCGCTGCTTCGCGCAGCTGCTTCACCTTTTCCTGCACGGCCTGATCGAGCTGTTCGTCCGAAAAAGAAGGATAGCGCAGCTTCAGCGCCGCCTCGTCATCGATCTCCGTCTGCACGCTGCCCGCTTCCTTGGTCAATGAGGCGTCTTCAGGAAACGGGTCAACGCTCATGATATGGATCACGATGAAGATCGCGGCGATGATCAGCGCGAGCGCTGCCGCCGCTGCGGCGATCACCATCCCCAGATGCCGGTAATTCATTTTTCGCTTTGACTGTTTCAACAGTCCATACTTTTTCTCCCTCATTCATATCACCTATATCATTGTAGCATATTTATCTCTCAATTTACGTAAATATCAAAACTGTAACACTCTTTTCTCAGCGAGAAAAAAAGACCCGAATGATCGGATCTTATCTTCAAATGGTACCGCGTACGGGATTCGAACCCGTGATACAGCCTTGAGAGGGCTGTGGCTTAACCGCTTGCCGAACGCGGCGTGATTGCTCCATTATATTAGCATCACCTGGCAGAAATTGCAATACCATTTTTCAACTTTTTTCTACTTTTCGTCTTTTTTTCGCAGGTCCTCTTGTTCCGCGGCTTCATAGCGCTCGATGATCTTCTGAACGATCGGATGGCGGACGACATCCAGCGCGGTCAGCTCGGCGAACGCGATGCCCTCGATCCCTTCCAGCAGCCTGCGCGCATTGAGCAGCCCGCTGTCCTTTTGACGGATCAGATCGATCTGCGTGACATCTCCCGTGATGACGATCTTGGAGCGAAAGCCCATGCGGGTCAGAAACATCTTCATCTGCGAACGCGTGGAATTCTGCGCCTCATCCAGGATGATGAACGCCTGATTGAGCGTACGGCCGCGCATGTAAGCCAGCGGCGCGATCTCGATGACGCCCTTTTCCATCAGCTTGTCCACATTTTCCATGCCCAGCGTGTCATAGAGCGCATCGTAAAGGGGACGCAGGTAGGGGTCTACCTTCTCCTTGAGGTCGCCCGGCAGAAAGCCAAGGCTCTCCCCTGCCTCTACCGCCGGTCTGGTCAGGATGATCTTCTGCACATCGCCGCGCTTGAGCATGTTCACCGCGTAAGCGACGGCCAGATAAGTCTTTCCGGTCCCGGCGACGCCGGTCGCGAACACGATATCGTTTCGCTCCATGCACTGGCACAGATAACGCTGTCCCAGCGTCTTGGGATAGATGGCCTTGCCTTGGGCGGTCCTGCCGATCGCTTTTGTCTGATGCACGTCAAAACGCTCCAGCTGTCCGATCCGCGCCAGCTTGCACAGGTAGATGACATCGCGTTCGCTGATGTTCCCCTGCGCCGCCACCAGCTCGAGCAGACGGGCGACGACCAGTCTCACCATGCCCTCGCTCTCCGCGTCGATCTTACGGATCTTCAGTTCATTTCCGCGCATGACGAACGATGTCTGAAACTCGCGGCAGAGCAAGTCGACATAAGCGTCCTTGGGGCCGCACAGCGCGCTGATCTCTTCCATCGTATATTCTTCCAGTGAAATATTGAAATATTCCTGCATCAAATCCTCCTAAGCGGGACTGGAGATGTCCCGATACAGCGTATAGTGAATCACCAGTTTTATTTTACCCGCTTTTTCACCGAATTGCAAAATGTTTTCCGATACGATGCGGTCATCCTTCAAAAATGAACTGCTGACCTGGGCACGCGCCTGCAGCAGCATGGAGAAAAACTGCAGCGGCTGAGGCATTGCGCTTCGTTCAGCCTCCAGCTCCACCTCCTCCCATGTATAGGCAAACACCCGCCCCTTGACATGGAGATGTTCCGCATTCCCTCGGGAATCGGCCATCAGCGAGGAAACGAGCACATCGCCCTTTTTCACCGACTGATTCAGCGCCACGCGCTTCTCTCCGTGCTGAACGTCAAATCCGGCAATGATGCCGTCTCGCTGGGCGATGAGGTCGTCATCCCGCAGCGTTTCGCTCTGTGCGTGCTTGGCGGAAGTGAACCGGATGATCATGCGTGAGCCTTCGCGCTCGACCTCCATCCATTTGACCTGATGGCTGAGCCGCTCTTCCAGCGATCCCTCTGCTTCATCGGCGTCAAGGCCAAACAGCGGCCCTTCGCCATACAGCCCGATCAGCGCCTGCCGCACGCCGTCCTCGGCCTCCTGTGAATCGCCGCGGATATCGACATCGAAGACGAATGAGGAGAGCACGCCCCACACTGCCAGCGCGCAAGCCAGGCTGAGCAGGCGCGAGGGTCGGCTGAAATTGCGCAGCAGGAAGCCGGACGCCCCGCTCGTCGTGATCAGGACGGCCCCCTTGAACGCACGGCGCACCTTGGCGCGCTGAAACAGCGGCGTCATGAAGCGGACGCGCTGGTTCACCACCCGGATATGCTGAAGCTCCAGCGCATTGACCCTGGCGCGTTCGAGAAAGACCTCCAGCGGGATGTCCAGCTCCCAGCAGTCATGCCCCAGAGCGTTCCTCATAGGCAGATACCCGCAGACAGTCCAGCCTGCCCTGCAGCAGGATCTCATCCTTCGTCATCATCTGGAAGGTCAGCCCGCTGCCCTCCACCGTCAGCACATATTCCGGCATCTCCACTTCGACCTCGTTTTCCTGAGCGCGGCGGATCCGCCGGTACTGTTCGATCATCAGTTGATTTTCACTCATCGTTATCACATACAGCACCTCACTCGAGTATATGCGGCGCATCGAAAAACGATGAAAAAAAGATCCGCATCTCTGCAGACCTTTCCATCCCCCTGATTATTTTCCGCGGCGAGCCTTACGTGCAGCTTCAGACTTCAGCTTGCGGCGTACGCCTGGTTTGACGTAAAATTCTCTTTTGCGTGCTTCAGCAAGGGTTCCGTTTCTTGATACCTGACGCTTGAATCTCTTCAGCGCATCATCAAGAACTTCATTTTCCTTCAATACAACTTTTGGCATGATTCACCCTCCCTTCACTAGCAAACATCAACATTATATATAAAAACACAGTGAAATGCAATCGTTTTTCATTAATTTACCTTTAAAATGCGTTATTTTTCATGATCAGTCCCGTTCTCGCCCAGATAATAGCGACGAATGCACTCTCGGGCGGCATGATGGTCGCCTTTCCAGGGCACTCTGCCGTTCTCATGATACATGAAATCCTCATCGCCCTTGCCCAGCAGCAGGATCGTATCGCCTTCGTTTGCCGACTCGATGGCCTGACGGATGGCGCTGTAGCGATCGGAGATGAACACATTCTGTGTATGGTGGATGCCGCTGCGAATCTCATCGGCGATCGCATGGGGATCCTCATCCCGGGGGTCATCCTCGGTCAGGATGATCATATCGCAATAGCGGTCAGCCAGTTCGCCGAAGATCGGCCGTTTCTTCGTGTCGCGCTTTCCGGCCGAGCCGAATACCGCGATCATCTTGCAGCCTTCTTTCGTGATCAGCCGGCCATAGCTCATGATCTTCTCCATGCCATCCGGCGTATGCGCAAAATCCACGATAACGTTGAACGGCTGCCCTTCGCAGATGCGCTCGATGCGGCCGGCTACCTGATGGATATGCCCGGTATAAGGCAGGATCTCCTCCAGCGGCATGACCGACTCCGCCAGCACGGCGATCGCAGCAAGCAGGTTATAGACATTGAACAGCGCGACGAGATTCGTCTTGACCGGATATTCCTTTCCCTCATGGATCAGCGTAAACGACGTCTCTTCCACGCCCAGATGGATGTCATCTGCGCGATAGTCCGCGTCTCTCTCCACGCCATAGGTCACGGTGCGCACCGTACAGGCATCGATGATCTTGCGGCCATATGGGTCATCGACGTTGATGACCGCTAACGCATCTTTTTTCAGCGAGGTGAACAGCTTGAGCTTCGCGGCGAAATAACGCTCCATGGTCCCATGGAAGTCCAGATGATCATGCGTCAGGTTGGTGAAGACGGCCGCGTCAAAATCGACAGATTCCACCCGGCGCAGCTCAAGGCCGTGCGAGCTGACTTCCATCGCGCACGCTTTCATCCCGGCATCCACCATCTCCGCCAGCGTGGAGTGGATCAGGATCGGATCCGGCGTCGTGAGATCTGGCTCGCGTCTGACATCGCCAAAGGAGATCGAGATCGTGCCGATATACCCGCATGGCGCACGATGTGAATACAGGCTCTGGATGATGTTGGTCACGGTGCTCTTGCCGTTGGTGCCGGTCACGCCGAACATGGTCAGTACATGGCTGGGATTGCCGTAGAAACGGGACGCAACCTCATTGAGCACTTTGTTCACATCGCTGACCTTGACATATACCGCGCCTTCCGGCATCTCGTCCAGATCCTTGGCATGCACGATGCACACCGCGCCTGCCTTGACCGCATCTGCAGCGAAGGCGTGGCCGTCATTGACCATCCCCTCCAGGCAGAAGTACATATCTCCAGGCTTCACTTTGCGCGAATCGATGGCCAGACCGCCGATCTCGATGGCCGGCACTGATCCGAACAGCTGATTCAGTTTCATGAGATTACCTCCATTTCACTTGCGTGCATGCCTTCACGGCAGAAGCCGTCCAGGCGCACATATGCTCTCCTCGGCATCTCATCCCCCGTCCAAGGAATGTACACCGGTATATATTCGCTGCTGTATCCAAACAGCATGCCCTCTTTTCGTCGTTCGATGATGACATCTGCCTGCTTGCCCAGGAAGGTCTCCATATAGGCATGATGCAGCCGCTCTGACAGTTCGCCCAGCTGTGCGGCACGCGCTTTCTTCACCTGATTCGGCAGATGTCCGGGCATCTGTGCGGCGCGGGTATGATCCCGTCTGGAATAAGGGAAGCAGTGGATGAATGAGAAGCGCAGTTCTTTTTCCACCAGTTCGAGAGCCTGCGCAAACTGCTCATCGCTTTCCTGCGGGAAGCCGGCGATCATATCGGTCGAAATGGAGATGCCGGGCAGCTGCGCACGGATATCCCGCATGCGCTGTGCGAACCAGGCCGTGTCATAAGGCCGGTTCATGGCGGCGAGCACTTCATCGCTGGCCGCCTGGATCGGGATGTGCAGATGTCTGGCGATCCGCGGCTCCTGCTTCATGTAGGCGATGAACGCATCATCGATCTCATTCATCTCGATGCTGGAGATGCGGTAACGCACCTGTTCGGGCGTCGCATCGATCAGCTGTTTGAGCAGCTGCAGCAGCGTGGTCCCCTGATCACGCCCATAGCGTCCGGTATGGATGCCGCTGAGCACGATCTCCTGATGGCCGTGCTCGGCCATGGTGCGGGCGATGGACACGGCCTGCGCAGGCGCGATGGAGCGCTCTGCGCCCCTGGCATACGGGATGATGCAATAGCTGCAAAACTGATTGCAGCCATCCTGGATCTTGAGGAACGCCCTGGTCTGATGAGAAAACGCATGAATGTCCAGCGACTCAAACACATGGATGCTGCGCGCCGGCATCATCGGCTGCGGCGCGCCCTTCTTGTCCAGCGCGGCCGCGATCCGCTCCGCCAGCTGGCTCTTGCCCTGCGCGCCGATGACGACATCCGCCTGCAGCGAGGCGATATCGGCCGGGTCGGCAGCCTGTGCATAGCATCCGACCACAGCGACGAGCGCCGCAGGATTCTGGCGGCGCGCCTGATGGATCTTCTGGCGGCTCTTTGCCGCCGCAGTATTGGTGACGCTGCAGGTGTTGATCACATAGATATCGGCTTTTTCCCGGAAGTCCACTTCCGTGTATCCTGCCTCTTTCAGGCATTCCAGATAATTCTGCGACTCATATGTATTCACCTTGCACCCCAGCGTTGCGATCGCAAAGGTTGTCATGTACAAGCAGGCTGAATCAGCCCTTCCCTTCCTTTCCTTGATGGTCTCTAACGTCTATTATACACGAAAAGCACTGCGTGACGCAGCTTTTTCGTTTTCTTTCCCGTTTACTGGGCAAGCTTCTGCAGCTTGCGGCTCTGGCGGTCCTTCATCCAGGAGCAGCTGCTCAGCAGCTCCACGATCCGCTGCACATCCAGCGCGCAGAACGACTCGGCCAACGCGGATAACAGCGCATCATCCATCTGATCCGCAGCCTTCACCTCAAGGCACAGCGTCTCGATCACCTGAGCGCTTTCCATCAGATACAGCCGGTTGGCCTTGCGCAGATACAGGACGATCCGTCCGCTGGCGCGATCCTCATACAGACACTCGCACAGCCCGAATCCATTCGCATAAGGCGCGTCTCCATACATCCCCCAGCGCAGATAAGGCTGATAGCCGCGAAGCAGGCGCTGATACTGCGGGTAAGTGAACATGGCCGGCGAGCAGAGGTAGCGGCGGTTGAACGCCTCGTCGAAACAAGGCAGGCAGATGGTCGTGCCATTGCTGTCGAAGTGATGCAGTGCATCGCTCACCTGGTGGATATCCAGCATGAGCAGACGGTTGATGTCCTCATATTGCAGCGTGTGCATATAGTCCTGCATGCTGTCCAGCGAGCGATACAGCGCGTCATCCAGCTGATCCTTCTGTTCGAGCGCAGTGCGCACGGCAGACCATTTGATCAGATCCTCATCATCCTTGATCCGGCATTCTACATGATGATCTTCCAGGAACGATTCCAGCTCCCGGATATCTTTTTTTAACGAAGAAAGCGAAACGGCATTCTTGCCGTTCTTCTTTCCCAGCACGGTGAAGATGTCCTTCATTCCATTCCCCTCGATTCCAGTTCATATCCGATCTGCGCCAGCACGGCGATCGCTGCCGTCTCAGCGCGCAGGATCCGCGGACCAAGCGATACGCAGGCAAATCCGGCCTGTTCGCTCAGCGCCACTTCCTCCGGGGCAAAGCCGCCCTCGCAGCCGATCATGATGCTCAGCGAAGCGAAGGACGACTGGCGAAGTGCAAAGGACAGCCGCTGCGCTCGATGGTCCGCATGTTCATATGCGATCAGGTTCAGATCGCTTTTGACCTGCGGCAGATCGTCCAAGGTGATCGGCGCGCACACCTTCATGCGCGAAAGACGGCGGCTCTGTTCACAGGCCTCGCTGCTGATGGCGTTCCAGCGCTCCAGCTTCTTGCCGGCTTTTTCCTTGGGCACCCGCGCGACGCAGTAGCGCGTCTGCAGCGGGATCACGCGGGCACAGCCCAGCTCCGCCGCTTTCTGCAGCACGAGCTCAAAGCGCTCGCCGCGGATCAAGCTCATGATCAGCGTCACTTCTGCCGGCATGTCGTTGCAGACATCGACCAGCTCATAAGGCAGCGCCTGCACGCTGCGCTCATGGACGCTGATCCGCGCCAGCATCATCTGCTGCTCATCACAGAGCGCGATCACATCGCCCTCCTTCATGCGCATGACATGAAGGATATGATGGCTCTGTCCCGCATCCAGCAAGAGCGGCTGGCCAAGCTGCAGACGCGTTTGGACAAAATACTGCTGCATGGGATGCTACCTCAGATTGGTGATCTTGCCCTTGATGGCCAGCGCCCGGAGCATCTTCACCTCATGCGGCTTGAGCACGCGGTATTCTCCCTGGCTCAGATCGCTGCAGCCCAGAAAGGCGATCTGCTTGCGGTGCAGGCGGCGCACCGAATAGCCCAGTGCCTCCATCATCCGCTTGATCTGCCGGTTCTTGCCCTCATAGATGGTCAGATCAAAGCTGCACTGATTCTTCTTCGTGTCCTTTTCTGTGATCTTGAACTTGCATGGCATCGTCTTATAGCCGTCATCGAGCACGATGCCCTCCTTGAGCGTCTTCATGTCCCTTGGGCTGAGGATGCCGTTGATGGTCAGATTGTACGTCTTTGGCAGATGATAGCGGGGATGCACGATCTGATTGGCAAATTCACCGTCATTGGTGATGATCAGCGCGCCGCTGGTGTCATAATCCAGACGTCCCACCGAGAATACGCGCTCTTCGCAGTCCATCAGATCGATGACCGTCTGCCGGCCGCGGTCGTCGCTGGACGCGCAAAGCGTGCGCTTCGGCTTGTTCATGAGATAATACACCTTATTCTCCCGGATGATCTGTTCGCCATCCACCTCGATGATATCGCCTTTCTTCACCTGTGCGCCCAGACGGTCCACGACTTCTCCGTTTACCTTTACCCGGCCTTCCACGATATACTGTTCGGCCTTGCGTCTGGATGTGATGCCGCTGGCCGCGATCACCTTCTGCAGTCGTTCCATGCATTCGCCCTCCCCTGTCATTTTCGATTCCTTTGTATTTTACACAAAACCGCTTATTTTGAAAAGGATTTTCGCGAAAGTGAAGGGCAAATCAACACAGAAATTTCAGCTTATCCGCCATAGAACATCAGCCCCAGCACGATGGCCGTGATCATGCCGGCCGCATCAGCGATCAGCCCGATGCCCAGCGCGCTTTTGATCTTGCGCACGCCGACGCTGCCGAAATACAGCGCGATCACATAAAACGTCGTATCCGTCGCGCCCTGCAGGATGCTGCCGATGAATCCGGCCAGCGAGTCCGGCCCGTCCTTGGTGAAGATCGAATGAAGGATGGCCAGCGAGGCATTGCCGGAGATCGGGCGGAAAAAGACCATCGGCCACACCGATGCGGGCACTGCGGGAAACAGCGAGCTGAAGAAGGCGCTTGCCCGCTCCATCAGCGTGCTCATGTCCAGCACGTTCACCATCAGCAGCATCGCGAGCATGGCCGGATAGACGCTGACGAACAGATCGAGCCCTTCCTTCACGCCGTTCACGAAGCTTTGGTACGCGTTGACGCGATGCGCGAGCGCCCAAGCCAGCACCGCGAGCACGACCAAGGGCAATATCCACTTATCCACGGTAGTTCCACCACCGATCCACCAGCAGGCCGACGATCGACGCACAGGCCGTGGCCAACACCGCATAGGGGAGGAAGCCCATGACATCCTGCGCGCGGAAGGCGGCCCGGATGGCGATGATGGAGGTAGAGAGCAGCGTCACGCCGGCCGTGTTGAGCACCAGAAAAGTGACCATCGGCCGGGATGCCGTGTCCTTCTTCGGATTCTCTTCTTGCAGCAGCTGCATCGCCTTCAGCCCTGCCGGCGTCGCGGCCGAGCCCAGGCCGAACATGTTCACGACGACATTGGTCACGATGTAGCCCAGCGCTTCCGGATTGTGCACATCCGGGAACAGGCGGGAAAGCAGCGGATGAAAGAGCCGCTCGGCATGCCGCAGCAGACCGCTGTCCTTTGCGACATTCAGGATCCCATTCCAGAAACAGGTCACGCATAAGAGCGGGACGACAAAGTCAAAGGTATCCTTGCCGATGTTCATGAACAGATCGTTGACCGCTTGCGTTCCGCCATTGCCCATCGCGAAGATCAGCCCCGCGCACAGGCAGATCAGCCAGACCCTGTTCATGCGCCCTCCTGCGCATAGGCATACCGGCGCACCTCATCGTTCACCACGGTCTCGATGCAGTATTGCCCATCTTCTAGAAACTCTTCTGCCTGATATGTCTCTCCCTGTTTCAGGCAGAGCCGAAGCTCTTCATCGACCAGATAGCGCTTCCCATCGATCACATACGATCCCGGCCGCAGGATGAGCACATCGTCATAGTTCGCAAACACCTCGTCATAGCACTGCGCATGAAAGGCAAAGTCATCGCCCATGCGGAAGGTGACGGCAAAGATCTCCAGCCCTTCTTTTTCCGCGCTGCTGACCAGCGTGCGGCCGGCCTGCTTCGTATATCCGGTCTTTCCGCCGGTCGTATAGGCGTAATCTTCCAGCAGCCGGTTCTTGTTCACCCACACCTGTCCTTTGGCATTGCGGTATGTCTCACAGGAGACGATGGCGCGAAAGAGCGGCAGGGTCATCGCATGACGCATGAGCAGCGCCATGTCATAGGGCGAAGAGAGGTTGCCGCCATCCTCTTCGTCCAGGCCGCTGGGATTGCGGAACAGGCTGTCCGCCATCCCGAGCTCATCCGCCTTATCGTTCATCCAGCCCACGAAGGTCTCGACATCCCCGGCCAGCTCACACGCGATCACCATGGCCGCATCATTGCCGCTGCGCAGCATCAGCCCATACAGCAGATCCTGCAGCGACATCTTTTCTCCCTGCTTCAGATAGATGCTGGAACCGACCGCCAGCTTGATCTCCTCACCGGCTTCCAGCTCCTCCTCCAGCAGCCCATGCTCCAGCGCCACCACGGCCGTCATGATCTTCGAAATGCTCGCCACGCTCTGTGTCTGATGCAGGTCTTCCCCCATCAGCACACGCCCATCTTCAGCCATCACACAATAGGCTTCCGATGACGCTTCCGCCTGTATCGGCACTGCATTCACACAGAGCAGCAGACATAAACCAAAAGCAGACAATCTGCGCATAAAATCACCATTCAAGTATATGATGATCGCTTTCTGAGATTGCCTGCTTTGCTCAAACAGATGATATCTTGCTTTTCATGTTTCTTCATTCGCTGGCATGTCCGAACCGGTCCGTTTTGTACAGATGATAGCTGACGATTTCCTGTTCCAGCTTGACCCCTCGCTCAAGCATATACGTCACCGTATCGTGATAGACCGCATGCTGCGCCAGCTTGTTCAGCCTTCTGCGATCCTGCGTGGTCAACGGCAGAAGACAGCCGGCAAAGCGAGGATCCTGCAGTTCCTGAACGGACATATGCCAGAGCATGAACGGGATGCCGGTCAAGGCGCACAGATTGTCATGGATATAGAAGCCGCCGGCATCGATATCGCCGAAATGACAGAATGACAGCTGCGGATGATCCAGATACACCCGCTTCAGAAAATCGCGCTGTGTACGATTCGCGTAGCCGCCAAGGTAAAAGAAGACCGCATCCTTTCCCGTGCAGCGGTAATAGGCAGTCTTGTTTTCCACGGTGATGAAGCGCTGTGCATCCACATGGATCGCTTCGATGTCTGCTAATTCATCGGCTGCGAATTCAATGCCGCCGGGAAAAGCGCCGATGGCGATACGCTGTCCGCCCTTTTGGATGGTGATGCCGCCCTTGAGACAGATGCGCTGCTGTTCAGGATAGATCTGAAAATCTTCCAGGATCTCGCTGAGCATCTCATCATGGCCGCATGGCCGTTGGTAATGCGCGCGCAATTTGCGGCAGACGGCGTCGCACGTCTTCTCTTCAAAGTATTTCGTGGTCCCATAGACCATCTGCGAGACTTCGCGCAGATAGAGCGGAACATCGTTATTCTCGATGAATACGAGCGCGCGCAGGATATCTTCTTTCTGTTCCGCATTGGCTGGGACGCGGTTATGTTCGAGGCTGTTCCGCAATTCCCCGCACAGCTCATCCGCCGCCGGACTTTTCCCTTCATAACGATGTACGATCGCCCAAACGCTGTTCATGCGCTCATGTTTAGAACGATAGCCGTAATGCTCCTTCAGATAAGCTTCGATCGTTTCGATCTGCGCGTCTACCAGATACATCGTATCGATCTCATTGCTGTAACGCGGCATCTCATAATGGATGAACCCGGCCTGAGCGCATCGTCGGGCCGCTTCGTTGAGCGCTTCGATCTCCATCGGATCACCATCATTCTGCCGATATGCACGATAGAGCTTTTCGGGCTTGAGCGCGGTCCGCCGGTTGATCACGTTGGTGCCATCGTCCTTGCGGCTCCTACGATAGGATTCGGCCAGCTGCGTCAGGATCGCATTGACATAATCGCTCTGATCCATCTTCGTCATGCCCTCTTCAATTCATGGAATTGGACGATACCCATGCGCATGATATCAGGGCGGATACGCAGCACCGGCAGGATGACCTCGCATTCGTCACCGATCGTCTCGGTCTTGTCTGGCGAGCAGAAGATCAGCTGCAGCCGCTGGCGACGCATGAATTCGAGCATGATCTTCACATTGCCCGGATCCATCTTGGCAAACGGCTCATCGATGAACACGAGCCTGGTGGAATTGGTCCTCTGGTTATAGATCATCAGCAGCGCCGAGGTCAGGATGAGCAGATACGGAATCTGCACTTCCGCGCCGGAGTTATAGCCCGTCTGGCGGGAAAGCTTGGCATGATCCAGCACCTCGTTGGTGATCAGGATCTCATACGTCATGTAATTGCGGTAATCAGCAAAGCGGGCGATCGTCTCTTCGCTGTTTTTCTCGATGACGCGGTTGATGATGCGCCGCAGATCTTGTTCAAGCTGTTCTGCTTCTTCTGGTGAATGCGCAGCATCAAGATCAAGCATGCCCTGGCCGGCCGTGCCGCCCAGCTGTTCGCGATCATCCAGATAACGCGCATAGCGGATGATCTGCATATATTCAGAACCATCTTTGACGTAATCGACCGCAAACTGATAGGTCGAAGAGAAATTGAGCTTGGCCAGCTCGATGTTGATCTCACGCAGCTCATCCTTGGCCCGCTCACATGATCTGAGGATCATGAGCACGAACTCATTTTTGAAGATCTCTTCATAGCGATGCGTCTGTTCATCGAGCTTCTGTCGCGTCGCTTGCAGATCATCCATCCAGATGCGGTCTTTACGCGCCGCATACTGTCTGCGGTTTTCGATGCCGACGCTCAGCCCGCTGTCAGGATAACGAGCCTGGTAGCCGGACTGCAGACGGATCAGATCTTCCTTAGATTTTTCGATGCTATTCTCGAGCCTGGTCCGACTTTGCGGCAGCAACAGACCGCCGTTTCCGCTGCTGCCATTCTGTAAATACTTCTCATATGCTTCCACCGCTTTCTGCAAGAGCGCATAATGCTCCTGCTCATAGGCATGATAGCGCTCTTCTGCCTCCTCCTGTACTTGCATATGTTCACCCAGCAGACGCTCATCATGTTCGATCCGGGCATCTAAGCGCGTGGCCTGCTTTCTTTGCTCATCCTGTTCCTGCTTGATCGTCTCGCTCTGTGCGCGCAGCCTTTCGACAAGCTGGAAAAGCTCCATATACTCCTGGTTGTCTTCCTGCGCCTTGATCAGCTGCGCAAGCTGTTCCTTAGCGGCGCGGACCTGTGCCATCGTCTTCTGATACGCATCATGCGCGTCATAACGATAACCGTGGAAAAGCTCACGGTCATTCTTGAGCATGTTCTTGCGCGCAGTCATCTCTTCTTGCTGAAGCAGCAGCGCGCGTTTTTCAACATTCAGCTGTTCCACAGCCTTTTCGGCACGGATGCGGTTGAGTTCAAAGCTCTCCTGACCCAGATAATAAGAGCGGATGCGATCGAAACGCAGGAAATAGCTGTCCATGGCGACGGACACTCTTCCTTCTTTGGCGATGGCGTTCTCATAGTTGCGCACTTCGCTGATGTCCACGGCATGCATTCGGCCCAGCTGATAGTCGAAATAACGCTGTGCCACCTCATTGCGGATGGTCAGAAAATGCACCGGGGAATCATTTTCCGGCTTGATCGTCTTGCGCATCAGCAGCTTCGTGTTGAACAAATGCGCGTATTTATACGCAGAGCGGTTCAGCACATCATCTGCGATATCATAATAACGCGGATCCACGAGGATCGTGTAGCGTCTCGGCCCTAGAAAGGCTTCGATCGCATCACGCCATGCCTCATCCTGCAAAGCGATCACGTATTCACAGGCGAACTTCGCCTCTGAAGCGATGCCGCGCCGCTTAAATTCCTGATTGATCTCTTCGCGCAAGCCGACATATTCCGGGATCAAGGAGTAGGCGCTGCGATGTTTGCGGCATTCCTCGATGATCTGCAGCTGCCGCTGGATATCGTCATTGACCTTGACCAGTTTCGTCCTGATCTGCTCAAGCCTGGCGATCAGCTTATCATGCGTATCATTGACCGCGATCTTGAGCTCTTCCGCAGCTGCTTCTTTTTCCATGGCAGAAAAGCGACCGCGCTCACACAGCCCGAGCAAGATGGAGCGAGGCAATGCGATTTCTTCTTCCTCCAGCAAGGAAAGCATTTCCTTTACTTTCTGCTGGAAACGCTCCAGCTCGTCCATGTCGCTTTGCAGGCGCTGTGTCTCTTGCTGCAGCTCGTCCAGATGGCGTTGTTCCTCCGCAATCATCTTGGCACAATCCATCGCATTGAGATTGACCTGAGCCTGGATCAGCCGTTCATCTGTATCTTTGGCACGTTTTTCCAATGTCCGCAAGAACGTGCTGATCTCCTCTTTCTGCCGGGATGCCAGCTGACGATCCTGTGCAAGACGGCTGATCTGCTGCTCAAGCTCACGTTTCTTTTTATAGCACTGCTTGATGTCATCCATCAACAGCCGGTTCTTTTCTCTTTCCCAAGTGTCATATTCATTCAATATCCCATCTAATTCGCTGACTTCTTCTTCGATCAGCTGAAACGTATGGTTCAGCCTATCGATGTTTTCTTTTGCCTCGATGAGCTTGGTGAAATCAACGGGCTTTTCTTCCAGCACGCTGTCGCGGATGAACCGGTCTACCTTGGCGCTGGGATCGTAGGTCATGATCCCGCGTAGACGCCGCAAATAAGCGGGCAGCTGACTCAGCCCCATCTTCATCCCGGTCATCTGCAGAAACTTGGGCAGCCCTTTTTCCCGATCCATCATGATCAGCGAATAAGCCTTTTGCAGACCGTCTGCGGAATAAGGCTGTTCCTTGCCATCCTCGATATATGTATGAGAAACATCATCCAGCTTCGTATCGTTCATGACATAGCGCCGGGTCCGGTAATTATTCGTCGCGCTTGTCTCGATGACGGTGCCTAGGATGAACGATCGATCGGCCAGATCATCATGATACTCCAGCACGATGTGGCTGTATACATTGGGAAACCGTTCCGCCGGGCGCATATATGTGCCAGCCGTCGCATCGAGCAGGCCGCGCGTATAGGAATACAGCGTACGGCTGCCCTTGCTTTCTGATGATTTGTTGAAGATCGTATCGCCATACGCCGCATACTTGATCGCGTCCAGCAGCACCGATTTGCCATTGCCGTTCTTGCCGGCGATAAGCGTGAATTGTCCGATCGGCGCCGTCTCATGGGAGAATGCATACCAATTAATCAGGCGTACTTTAGTCAGCTGGATCATGCATCTCCCTCCTCGTCATCGCTCTGTACCGCTGCGTCTTCTTCCTTGATGTATTCGTTGACGACCGTCTCAAACTGCGGGATGTCCCAGCCAAACTGCAGAGAAGGGTACAGCTGGATGAGCATGTCCTCTCCTTCCTCATTGTCGCTGAAATTGATCAGGCTGTATTTCTTGAACAGCTTGAGCGCGCCGGACAGCTCCTGTTTGCTGGCGATATCGCCATAAGATAAGATCTTATCGATGAGATCGCCTTTCGTGATGAAATTGCCTTCACTGTACCCCAGATTCTCCAGATAGATCTTCCACAGCACGAGCAGCAGATGATACTGCGTCGTGGTAAAAGCCACTACATTAGCGCGCTTGAGGCCGACGGTCTCTTCATCTTCTTCGCTCATGCAAAGCATGCATACACCGCTCTTGTCTTCGACCATGACATCAAAGCCGATCATGCGCAGATACTCAGAGATATCCTGACGATTGGATTCGCGGGACACAAACGCATACAGCTTCTCATCCTTATCCCGCAGGATAAACGTGGAAGAAAGCAGTTTGCGTATGCATCGTTTGAACAAGATCCCGTTTTCTTCTTTTATGCTCAATTGCAAGCTGATATCACTCATAAAATCCCTCTTGTCTTTTTTTCTTCTTGATCCGAAATGCGCTGATCGCCGCAACCTCGGTCTCGACCATGCCGTTTCCAAACTCCACCTCATAAGGAAAACCGATGGATCCGGAATAGATGATGCTGGCGGCAGCCATCATGGCATCTTCGCGGCGGCGGATCCCGCATGCCTCGATCGGCATGCCATCCTCAGTAATAGGCAGCCGATCAAGATAGGCCTTCACTTTATCCATGCTGTAGCGATCCGGCCTCTCCTTGAGCAATTCATCGGTCAGCCTCTCCAGTTCCTGCGCAGAAAGCGTATCCTGCGCTAATCCGATGCCCGGCTTATCTGCCTTGCGCCGACGCCGCCGTTCGATCGACTTGCGTCCAACAAACTTGAATTCAAGCAGCCGGTGCGCCGAAGCGATGTGACACAGAATCTCCTCACGCTCTTGCACAGAACTTTCCTTTAATAATAACAACAGCCGGTTGAGCGTCTGTTCCAGGTTTGTCCCATTGCCCAGGACCATGCTGATGCGCATGGCATACAAGTTGTAATACGTATTGATCTTGCGGTCGATATAGCCGATATCCCGTTCATATTCCAGACTGATGAAGCTGTCCAGCTCACCGAACTGCCGATCGATGAGATCTCTTGCCTGCGACGCGTTCACCCGTTTCAGGCTGACATACTCTTCGATCATCCGCTGGTAGATTGCCGAACGCTGCAGCTTTTGCAGCAGCCGCTCGATATTGGCGATATACGCAGGGATGAGCCCGCTCTTCTTGATGAAAAAGTAATCCTGGAAGAAGCGGTTGAGCAGCTCATCCTTTAACAAGAAATGTCCAAAGCTGTTCACATCGCTCATCTTCAGCACAGCGCGCATGATCGCACGGATGCTGTCCTTCAAGATCAGCAGCTCGTTCTTCAAGTCGCATTCATGTTCCACCAAAGGCACCAGGATGCTGGAATACGGGCGGACAGCCCGGCCGCCATCCTTGGCAAACGCCGCGTTCAAGATCTCATGCATCGAAAAGATATGGTTGGTGATCGCCGCGTTGGCGTCTGCGTCAAAGATCTTATGCACCGCATCAATGAGCTTGCGGCAATACGCCGATACCGACGCGATATTGTCTCCGCTGCGTCCGATCTCTTTAGGCGTGATCCAGCCGCAGCTGCGAAAATACCGCAGGATCATCGCGGCATTCTCCTGCGGTGCTCGATGATTGGAAATGGTCTCGCTTTGATCTCCAAGCTGCTCTGTCTCGATGGCATACTGACAGTTTTGCAGATACAGCGTCAGACAGTTTTTGGCATCCTCCTCATACAAGACCGGGATCTCCTTCGACTTCTCGATCAGCTCAGTGATACACGAAAAATAAAGTTCCCGGTTCTTCCCGGTAAACGGATTGAAAAACTTATCGCTCACTGCTTGAAAGACCGACATAGCACCCTTCCCTTCATCAAAAAGTAAATGTTTTCTTCATCAAGAATAACATAAAAACCAATAATTATCCATACGCGCCAAAACACAAACGGCGGAGAAGCCCCAAAAGTCTCTCCGCCTCATCTTATTCAAGCATCTTTTTATATTTTTCCCATTCATCTTTGGACACACCCAACGCATCCATTGACTCTTCTACCGTGTAATACAGCATTTCCATCACGTTCTTGATCAAATGACATTTTTCTTCATCCGTGCCATGACAAATGATCCTTTCCCTGCAAGTCTCCTCAAGCCCCTGCAGATAGCCTTTGCGAAAACCACGCATCCAAACCACTCTGCTAAAGGCACCCATATCATCACCCTCCTCTATCTGAGTGACGCGGCAACGATCGTTAATTCGCTCCAAGCATATGCGCATATTTTCCTGTTCGCTTTTCGGCACATCCAACACATCCATTGCCTGTTCCAGCATGAGATTCAGTTTCTTCATCAGACTTCTGATCGAATTCAGCTTTTCTTCCTCACGACCCTGAATGATTCCTTTACGAATGCCACGATTTTCTACACCTTTGCTCAAATTGCACATCTGTCGTACCTCCATTTCCATATCCTCGTTCATCGCAATGTGAAATTCTTCTTCCAGGATGCGCTTTCTCTCCTCTACGTCTTTCTCTGATCGAAACAGCACATCCAGCAAACGCAGCACGCCCTTTGCCTCTTTTTTTCTCTTCATTCCCAAGCATGATAAAGGCCGTACGTTGCAAGCCATAACCGTTGATCGGTCTGCCCATTCTGCCGGATCGCTCTTTCATCATGACCGAAGTTGTGTAAATCGCATTCTCCCTGTACTTAGGCGGATTGGTGCAGACCCAGATAGAATAGACCTTTTTGATGTCCCCATAATGCGAGTCGGTAAACTCTCCGCCTTTCTGTGAGGAGATCAGCCTGGCGCTGTAATACTCAGCGCGTGAGGGCAGCAGGTAATGCGGACTGAAATCTGCCTGTGCCTCCACATTGATGATCAGACGCGTCGGCTTAGGCGAAGGAATCATGGCCGCAAAGAGGATGTCAAAGACCACTGTTCCTTCATCATGACTGGTATTTACCGTATTCATGCCGTTGATCAATGTGGTGTTCTTTTCATCAGGGAAAACCGGTGCAGCGGAAACACTTGGCGAAGCCTCAACGCATCGGATGATGTCCTCTACCGCCATTTTCTGACATTCGCTCACACAGTATTTCATGATCCAGGCAAGGATGCTCTTTTCGCTGAGCAGCTGTTTGCATACCGCGTCATAGCTGATGTGATCAGCATTATTTTCAATCGTACGAGCCAAAGAAGTTTTCATGTCCCATCCTTTCTTTCATCATAGCACATTGTGCTGAACATATCAGGGCAGGAACAGCAACACATCTTCTCTTATTGCTCTATTCTGTCCCTTCACCCACCTCGTACGATCAGAAATAAAAGGCCACTAAATCTTTTTGAAATTTTCTTCTTTGTTCTTCATGTTCAGCAGAACATTCAGCACACTATATAACCTCCTATACTAACAAAATAACAATATGTTTGAATATTTGCTTACGTTATATGTAAGTACCCGTCTTGAGGCCTAAGCAGTTTTAAAACTCTTCTGGGCCACATAGTCATCTAGCTATTGTACAATTACCTATACTTTTTAACTTTTGGCACCATATCTTTAAAACTGTACAATCCTAATCTTTAATATCCTCAGCAATGAAATAAATAACACATTTAACACATTGAAATATTCTTTATCATTTGCAATCTTATATTCTTCAATCTATTTAAAAGTGCATTGATTATTTCTCCTAAAAAATAGAAAAGGCAGAAATTTGTGTTTACGAAATACTTTTTCTTCCATGGATATTCTATCAGGAACTTAAAAAAACTGTTGACAAAATCTCTTTTTGCCAACAGTCTGAAGTAAAAATAGCTATTTTGTTCTCTATCATTTATTACTGTTTAATCTTTCTGATAATTTTTTTAATGATATTCCCGCTTGGATACAATGTACGATTATAACATTCTTCAAATGACCAACGTTTTTTTAACAAGTTTTTATAAAATGTATTTCTTAAGGGATGGAATGGCGAACTTCTCGTTAAGGGAATATTATATTTGGTTCCAATAGTAATATCTACATATTCAAAAACTTCATCATCTAGATTTCGTTTAATCGCATCAACAACATTCTTCCCTTTTGATGTATTAATCAATATCATCGACGTTCCTCCTGTTTTCTTAATAGCATATTCCGGATATTGCTCTTCAATCCCCCAAAA
>UQPV01000029.1 GCA_900543035.1 uncultured Solobacterium sp. | reverse complement strand
GAGGATGACCGGTATTTTCAGGACCGCTGGCAGGGCATGCCAAAGGAGGGCTATACGGCGCTGTTTGATCGGATGCTGGATCATCCCTTGGTCGAGCTGTCGCTGAATACGGACGCGCGCGATGTGCTTCGCTTTGACCAGGCGCAGGGGATGATCTATGCGGATGGCCGGCCTGTCGAAGGAAGAGTGATCTGCACCGGTGCGGTGGATGAGCTGGCAGATCATCTATACGGTCCGCTTCCCTACCGCTCGCTTCGCTTTGAGCATCTGCACGCACAGCAGGAATATATCCAGCCTTATGCGGTGGTCAACTATACGGTGAGCGAGCCGTTTACCCGGATCACGGAATTCAAGCATCTCAGCGGGCAGAAAGCGCCGTCCACTTCTTATGTCCGCGAATATCCGATGGCCCGCACCTCGCTGGATCAGGAGCCGTATTACCCGATCGTTACGGATGAACATGAGCGGCTGTATGCCCGTTATGTGCAATGGGCAGACCGCTTTCCGCAGCTCTATCTGCTGGGCAGGCTGGCACAGTATCGCTATTATAATATGGACGCTATCGTGAAAGAGGCGCTGCGGCTGGCTGATGAATTGACGAGGTGAGGAAAATGGAAGAAAAACTGTTGACGATCGCAATTCCCTGTTACAATTCGCAGGGATACATGCGTCATGCCGTCGATTCACTGCTGCATGTGCAGGAGGGATTGGAGATCTTGATCATCGACGATGGCTCAACCGACGATACGGCGCTGATCGCGGATGATTATGCCCGGCGCTATCCGGATACCATCCGTTCCCTGCATCAGCGCAATGGCGGCCATGGCAGGGCCGTCATGAGCGGCTTCCAGTATGCCAGGGGAACGTATTTCAAAGTGCTGGACAGTGATGACTGGATGGATGCACAGGCCCTGGATGCGCTCATGCGCCTGCTGAAAGAGCTGCGCCGCAGACAGCTGCAGACAGATATGATCATCACCAACTATGTGTATGAAAAGCCAAGCGAAAATAAGCGACATGTCATTTCCTACCGCAATGTGCTGCCGAAAGGGCGTTTATTGAGTTGGGATGAGGTCGGCCATTTCCTCCCTCAGCAGAACCTTCTCATGCATTCGATCATCTACCGGCGGGCCATCCTGAACGAATGCCGGCTGGAATTGCCTGCGCATACGTTTTATGTGGACAATCTGTTTGCCTATCAGCCGCTTTCCTGCGTCGATTCACTGATCTATCTCGATGTCGATCTCTATCATTACTTTATCGGCCGCAGCGATCAGTCGGTGAATGAGCAGATCATGATCAGCCGGATCGATCAGCAGCTGCGGGTGACCCGCATGATGATCGAAAGCACGGACATCTCTTTTCGGGATGTTCCCCGCCGTTATGCTTATCAGATCAAGTATCTGACCATGGTCCTCGTCGTCTCTTCGATCCTGCTCATTCGCGCCGCAACGCCGGAGGCCCTGGAGAAAAAAGAGCGGTTATGGCGCATGTTCAAGCAGGAAAAGCCATGGCTTTACCGCGATGTGTCGCACACGATGCTGGGTTGGCTGATCCAGCGGGACAGCGCCGCAGGACGCCGGTTGCTCTCCCTCTTATATACGATCAGCCAGCGGATCTTCTCTTTTAATTGAACGATAAAGGCCAAGACATGAGCGTGCACCTGCAATGCGCTCATGTCTTTTTAGATGACCATGAGGCCGGCCATCAAAAAACTCCCCTTTCGGCAAGAGGGGAAAGCTTTCCGCCCTCTGCCCAAAGGGGAGGTATCATCGCAGGATGTTCCTGATTATTTGACTGCGTCCTTCAGCGACTTGCTCGCCTTGAACTTCGGCGCCTTGGATGCCGGGATCGGCATCTTTTCCTTTGTTGCCGGATTGATGCCCATCCGAGCCGGACGCTCGCTTACTTCAAATTTACCGAACCCGGCGATGTCGGCCTTTCCGCCTTCAGCCAGGACATTTGTAATTTCTTCGAAGACAGTATCTACAGCCACGGCAGCGTCCTTCTTCGTCATATTCATCTTTTCAGCAACGATTTCGACCAGTGCTTTTTTATTGATGATCTTGTCCATAGTCAGTTACCTCCATATATCGTAAACACATGACTATATTATCATCATGGGTTCTGGAATTCAATAGTTTTTTCATCTTTTTCGGGCCGGAATGAACGGCTGATTTGGCCGTTTTCTTACAGCACGATAGCGATTACATTTCCCTTTCCTTTGTTGACCAGCTTGGTCAGGATATCCTGCAGGCGGGCCCTGGCCGCCTCTGGGATCATGGACAGCTTGACGTTGAGCCCATCGCGGATAAGATCAGAAAGCTTGCGTCCGAAGATGTCAGATTCCCAGATGCTGTCGCTGTCTTTTCCCTCATCGCGCAGCAGGTAGCGCACGAGTTCCTCGCTTTGTTCCTTTGAGCCGATGATCGGCTCGAAGGAGCTTTCTACATCGACCTTGATCATGTGGATGCTCGGCGCCACGGCCTTCAGCCTGACACCGTATCGGCTTCCCTGCTTGACGATCTCCGGCTTGCTCAGGGAGATGTCATCGAGCGAAGCGCTGGCAAACCCATATCCGGTCTGTTTGACCATCTTCAGCGCTGAAGCGATGGTATCATACTCTTTCTTGGCCTTGCTGAATTCCTGCATGAGCGCGATCAGCTCGCCCTTGTCTTTGATCTCCACGCCGATGATCTCTTTCAGGATCGTCTGATACAGTCCGTTCACCGTGCTGATCTCGACGTTGACGCTGCCTTCCCCGGTATCGATATCGGCGATATTGCTCGATTCGATATACTCATTTTCATTGAGGATTTCGGTGATCTTTTCCACTTCTCTCAGCTTGGCGACGCTGGCCATGCTGGAGGCGATGGTCTCGTTCACGCTCTTCTTCAGCCAGTGGTCATCATCGAGCACAGAGACCCATCCTGGCATGTTGATGTTGATCGTGGAGACCGGGAATTCATAGAGGGCCTCGCGCAGGATATGGTACACATCGCGCTGTGACATGGAATTGACGGCCATAGCTATGATGGGCACGTCATGACGCTCCTTCAGCTTGTCGACCACCATCTGGCATGCCGAGCCCTGCGGATCGGCGCTGTTGACGATGATGATGAATGGCTTGCCGATCTGATTCAGCTCATCGATGACCTCGGTCTCTGCTTCAATGTACGCTTCTCTGGGCAGGTCGGTGATCGATCCGTCAGTGGTGATCACGATGCCGATGGTGGAATGATCCTGGATCACTTTCTGTGTCCCGATCCTGGCCGCTTCATTGAACGGCAGCGGTTCGTCATTCCATGGGGTGCGCACCATCCGCATGCCGTCCTCATCCTTGTAGCCGCGTGCCTCGGGAATGACATATCCGACACAGTCCACCAGCCGCACATTGGCGCTGAATCCGTCTTCAAAGGTGATGTTGGCCGCATGATTGGGCACGAACTTCGGCTCGGTCGTCATGATCGTCTTCCCTACGCCGGCCTGCGGAAGCTCATCGATCATCCGCGCGCGCTCATATTCGTCGCTGATATGGGGGATCACTGCCTGCTGCATGAAATTCTTGATGAAAGTCGATTTGCCGACGCGCACCGGCCCGACCACACCGAGATAAATGTCCCCGCCCGTACGCTTTCCGATATTTTTCAGTAATTCGCTCGTATCCATAACGTTCCTCCCTTAGTCATTTGTACTCTATGTGAAAAAAAGGGAGATTATGACTACAAAACGGGAAAAGAACGATGCTTTTCCCGTTTTGTTCATTGGGCGTTTCCGACTTCTGCCAGTTCGAGCCCCTTATTTTGTTCCATTGCCCATTTGATGCCCCAGTTGTTCGCAAAGATGATCAGGTTCCTTCCTTTCAGGTCCCTGACTCGCTTGGATTCTGAGGTCAGATTGAGCGTATTGGGATCGAGTCCTTCATTGAGGATCCAGCGCACACACTGATATGGCAGGATCTCCAGCTTGATCTCCACATTATATTCGCTCTTCAGCCGCTGTTCCAGCACATCGAACTGCAGGACGCCGACGCCGCCGACGATGATCTCCTCCATGCCGATGTTGATCTCCTGGAACACCTGGATGGCGCCTTCCTGAGCGATCTGCGTGATGCCCTTGAGGAACTGCTTGCGCTTCATCGTGTCTTTCTGGGTCACGCGGGCGAAATGCTCCGGCGCGAATGTCGGGATCTTCTGGAATTCGATCTTCATGGACGGATCACAGAGCGTATCGCCGATCGAGAAGATGCCGGGATCAAAGACGCCGATGACATCGCCTGCGTAGGCTTCTTCGATGATCTCACGATCCTGCGCCATGAACTGCTGAGGCTGCGCCAGGCGGATCTTGCGCTTTCCCTGAATGTGCATGACCTCCATCCCTTTTTCGAATTTGCCGGAACAGATGCGCATGAAAGCGATCCGGTCACGGTGCGCCTTGTTCATGTTTGCCTGGATCTTGAACACGAATGCAGAGAACGGCATGGACGCAGGGTCGATGACCTGCTCATCAAGCGTCACTCTTGGCAGCGGCGATGTCGTCATCTGCAGGAAATGCTCCAGAAAAGGCTGTACGCCGAAATTGGTCAGCGCGCTGCCGAAAAAGACCGGTGTGAGCTCGCCTTTGGCCACACGCTCCTGATCAAATTCGGTGCTGGCGATATCCAGCAGCTCGCTGTCCTCGCGCAGCTTCTCGAAGAAGTGCTCGCCGATCACCTGGACGAAGGTATCGTCTTCGAGAGAGCCTTCGGTGATCTGTGCGGCCTGCATGCCATGATCTCCGCCGTGAAAGGCAATGATCCGTCGGTTGTCTCGTTCATATACGCCCTTGAATTCCTTGCCTGAACCGATCGGCCAGTTCATGGCATATGTCTCGATGCCCAGTTCATCCTGAATGTGCTCCATCAGCACGAATGGATCCATGGCTGCACGGTCCATCTTGTTGATGAAGGTGAAGACCGGGATATGGCGCATCAGACATACCTTGAACAGCTTCTTGGTCTGTGCCTCGACGCCCTTGCCGGCATCGATGACCATCACTGCAGAATCTGCCGCCATCAGCGTGCGGTAGGTGTCTTCGCTGAAGTCTTGATGGCCCGGCGTATCGAGGATGTTGATGCAATAGTCTTCATATTCGAACTGCATGACGGAGCTCGATACGGAGATCCCGCGCTTCTTTTCGATCTCCATCCAGTCACTGACCGCGTGCTTGTTCGCCTTCTTTCCTTTGACCGATCCGGCTTCGAGGATCGCGCCGCCGTATAGCAGCAGCTTTTCGGTGAGCGTCGTCTTTCCGGCATCCGGGTGAGAAATGATGGCGAACGTGCGCCGGCGCCTGATTTCATCTGCAGTATTCATCGTCTTTCCTCCTGTCACAAAAGAAAGCGTAACTGTTCATTACGCTTCCGGTTTCAGATCTCTGAGCATCAGGTCTCTGGCTGACTGCTTGGGATCTTTGTTTTCATACAGCACTTTGTAGATCTCGCTGGTGATCGGCATATCGATGTGCATCTGCTGTGCCAGCTCATAGACGACCTTGGCGGTGCGTACGCCTTCGACGGTCTTCTTGTTGTATTTCCAGAAGGCCTGTGCGTCATTGGCCTTGCCGATCTCATACCCTGCCTGGAAATTGCGGGAATGCCTGCTCGAGCAGGTGACGATCAGATCGCCGATGCCGGTCAGGCCCATGAAGGTCTCCGGCTTCCCGCCCATCGCGGTCCCGAAGCGGATCATCTCCGCCAGGCCGCGCGTCATCAGCGCCGCCCGCGTGTTGTCGCCATAGCCCAGGCCGGACAGCACGCCGCTGGCGACCGCGATGGCATTCTTGAGCGCAACGCCGACCTCGCTGCCGATCTCGTCGCTTCCGGTATAGACGCGGAAATAATCGTTGGAAAACAGTTCCTGGATGACGACCGCGTCCTCATGCCTGAGGGAGACGGCGCAGATCGTCGTGAGCATCCGGATGACGACCTCCTCCGCGTGTGAGGGGCCGATCAGCGAGACGACGCTGCTGAGATGCTCCTCGCTGATGAAGCGGCGGATGACCTGCGACATGCGCTCATTGGTTTCCGGATGGAATCCCTTCGATGTATTGACGATGATCACTTTCCCCTTCAGCAGCGGATCGATCTGGCGGCAGACCGATTCGATGGCGATGGTCGGCACGCTCAGGACCACGACGTCCGCATCTTTGACCACATTGACATCCATGGTCGCATGCAGGTCCGGGTTCAGCTGCACATCCTCAAAAAACATGGCATTGCGGTGATTCTGTTCGATATCATCGATCTGTTCCTTGCAGTTGCCATAAATGATGACTTCTCTTCCGTTGTCGCAGAGCACCTGGCCAAGCCCGGTGCCCCAGCTTCCGCTTCCAATTACTACCGTTTTCATATGACTCACCTAACTTCTTTCTCTTGCGATGATCCGGATGGTCGTGCCCTCAAAGCCAAAGGCCTCACGCAGACGGTTCTCGATGAAGCGCTTATAGCTGAAATGCAGCATTTCCGGGTCGTTGACAAACAGTACGATGGTCGGCGGGCAGACGCTGACCTGAGACGCATAATAGATCTTCAGCCGCTTGCCGTTATGCGGGTGCGGCGGATTCATCAGCTGCGCATCCATGATGACCTCATTGAGCACATTGGTCTGGATCCGCAGCGCGCAGTTTTCATGTACGGCGTCGATCAGCGGGAGCAGCGTGTTGATGCGCTGGCGCTTGAGCGCCGAGACAAAGGCGATCGGCGCATAAGAGAGATACAGGAAATGCGCGCGCAGCTTCTTCTCGATCTCCGCCATCGTGTGTTCATCCTTCTCTACCGCGTCCCACTTGTTGTAGACGAGGATGACGCCTTTTCCGGCCTCATGCGCATAACCGGCCACATGCTTGTCCTGCTCGCGCAAGCCGCTTTCCCCGTCGATGACGACGAGCACCACATCGCTGCGTTCGATGGCGCTCATCGCGCGCATGATCGAATATTTTTCCACGTTTTCATAGATCTTGCCGCGCTTGCGGATGCCGGCCGTATCGATGATGACATAGTCCTTGCCATCGCTGCGAAACGGGGTGTCGATCGCGTCGCGCGTCGTGCCTTCGATGTCGGAGACGATGACCCGATCCTGTTTCAGGATGGCATTGACCAGCGAGCTCTTGCCGACATTCGGCCTGCCGATCAGACAGAAGCTCGTCATGCCTTCATATTCATCTGCGCTCTGATCCGGAAGCAGCTCCACGACACGGTCGAGCACATCGCCGAATCCGATGCCGTGCAGTCCGCTCACCGCGATCGGATCGCCCACGCCGAGCCCATAAAACTCGTACATCAGATATTGCAGCGAGCTGTCATCGATCTTATTCACGGCCAGGATCACCGGTTTCTTGCTGCGGTGCAGCATCTTGGCGATATAGCGGTCATCCGCGGTCACTCCATCCCGGCCGTTGACCAGGAAGATGATGCAATCCGCTTCATCCACCGCGATCTCCACCTGCATGTGGATCTCATCGGTGAAGGGCTGATCCTGGATCTGGATGCCGCCGGTGTCGATCAGCTGAAACTCTCGGGTCAGCCACTCGACCTTGCCGTAAATGCGGTCCCGGGTCACGCCGGGGGTATCTTCTACGATGCTCTTTCGCTCTCCGATCAGGCGGTTGAACACAGTGGATTTTCCGACGTTGGGCCGGCCTACGATCGCTACGGTCCCTTTATTCATCGGACATCACCTCCTCATACAATCGTCTTCTCAACCAGGCTCAGGATAGCTGCGCACACTTCCTCGATGCTCATGTCGGAAGTGTCGATCTCATGCGCATCCGCCGCCTTGGTGAGCGGCGATGCGGCGCGGTGCATATCCTGATCATCTCGTTTCTTGATATCTTCGCAGATGGTGTCGTAATCTGCCTCGATGTGCTTATCCAGATATTCCTGATAGCGGCGGCGCGCCCTGGCTTCGACGCTGGCCACCATAAAGATCTTCAGTTCGGCATCCGGCAAGACGACCGTTCCGATGTCGCGGCCATCCATGATGACGCCCTTATCGAGGGCCATCTGCCGCTGCATGTCGACGAGCAGCTTGCGCACCCGCGGATGCACGCTGACGCTGGAGGCCAGCATGGAGACGCGGTTCTCCCGGATAGCCGCAGAAACGTCCTCCTCATTGAGGAAGACATGTCCTTCGCTGTCAAAGCGGATCCGCATGGATGCGGTCATCTCTGTCAGCGCATCTTCATCGTGCAGATCGATGCCGCGCTGTGCAGCCAGATAGCCGACACAGCGATACATCGCGCCGGTATCCAGATGCGAATAGCCAAGCGCCTTGGCCAGCCGCTTGGCGATCGTGCTTTTTCCGGCCGCGCTCGGGCCGTCGATGGCGATATTGATCTTCATCTTAGAATCCTCCTTCCTGTTGCAGCCAGTAGATCGTTACGGCGATGACGGCGATCAGCGCCAGGATCAGGATGAGCAGGATCACGTTCAGGACCTTGTTGGATGTAGAAGAAGGCGTTTTCTCCTTCTTTTTCTTTTTCTGCGGCTTCTTTTCCTGCGTCACGCTCTCCTTCGCTGTCTTCGTCTTTTCCTTGTTTTCCACCGGCTTCGGCGCTTCTTTCTTTTCCGGCTTTTGCTCACGCTTCGCCTTCTCTTTGGCTTCCTTTGCCGGTTTTGTCGCTGCTTCATTTGCTCTTGTCTGTTCGGCTTCCGCAGGGGATGACTGATCGCCCTTGAGGATCTCCAAAGGAACGTTCAGCGTCGCCTGCTCATCTGCCTGAGGCGCTGTCTCTTCCTCTGCAGGCGTCTCTCCTTCTTTCGGCATGATCGGATTGATGCGCACTAACGGTGTGCTGTCAAACACGAAGGATTCCTGCGGTTTCTTCTCCGGCTGCTGCGGCGCATCATCGTTGATGATCTCCACGTGCGCAGAAGCCTCGTTTTCCTGCTCGTCTTCCGCAAACAGGCGGTCCACTTCCTCCTGGAGCTCTTCACTGGAGAGCGACTGCGTATACGATACGCCTTCATCCTCTTCTTCCGCCGGCTGTGCAGCGCTCTGCTTCGGCGGCATGCTCTGGATGCGGTCCTTCCCTTTGTTGAGCTGCAGCAGGATATCGATCTGCGTATTGCCGCTCATGCGGTTGCCCTTCTCTAAATTATATTCTTTCACCTCGTTGATGAAATCATCCAGATATTCGTTGTGAAACTGATCCGTCCCCTCATCTGTCTCTTCCTTCAGCTGCAGGTCGATCTCCTTGGAGAAGCGCTCCGTCTGACGTGAATGCCTGCTGGATCCTTCATCATCCTGCGGCTCATTCAGGCTGCGCAGCTGTTTCTGCAGTTCTACGGAATTGATGGACGGCTTGCCGGCTGCGGCGGCGTCTGAATCGATCTCCATACGCAGCTCTTTGTACTTTTCCATGCGCGATAATTTTTCCATAACAAAAAAGCCTCCCGATTAATCAACATTATAACATAAAAAGAATAGAAAAATAGATGCGCATACAAAGAAACGCCAGCTATTTTTCTATTGCTTTTCCCTATGCAGTTGTTATTTTGCTCTTCCGGAGTACTTTCCGTCAAACGTATTGATGACGATCATCTCGTCCTGGTTGATGAACAGCGGCACCTTGACCTGCAGACCGGTCTCCACGACCGCGTTCTTCAGGGCGTTGGTCGCCGTATCACCCTTTACGGCCGGCTCACACTCTGTGACCTGCAGCGTCACCTTATCCGGCAGGATCACACCGAGCACTTCTCCTTCGAACATGGAGATATTGACATTGTCATTGGGCTTCATGAACTTGCGTTCCCATTCGAGGTGATCCGCAGGGATCTCGATCTGCTCATATGTCTCATTGTCCATGAAGACCAGAGCATCATCGGCATCATAGAGATACTGCATTTCCTTCTTATCGATCTGCGCCGGCTGGATCTTCTCTCCGCCGCCCCAGGAAAGCTCGACGTTGGCTCCGCTGCGCAGATTGCGCACCTTGGCCTTGACGACCATGGCAGAACGCGCGGTCTTGTTCTGGCTGGCATCGAGGACGATGTACAGCTCACCATCCTGCTGGATCGTCAGTCCCGGTTTTAAATCATTTGAACTAATCATAGATCACACCATTTACCTTTCTTTATTTCTTATTTCATCAATCGCATACTCTATTTTAAAGTTTTTGCGATATTTGTCAAACCTTTTCCATCTGCGCAAAAGAAAAGCGCATATAGAAAAAGCCTTTTGCAAGGCTTTTTCACTAGGTTTATCGAAAGGAATCGATATGAATAAGAGGGAACGGGCGTCAAGGAAGGATGTACACCCGACCCAGCTGCGGCAGAGCCGATGCCGCAACTCAGAAATATAATTATTTCCTGCTCCTATAATAACATAATATCATTCGTTTGTAAACCCTTACACAAATTTTGAAGAAAAAAGCACCGGTTTCAGTGCTTTTCATCCGATGATCGTTATTTCTCGCCCTGCTTGCCGCTGATGTATTCATCGATAGCTGCCGCGCCGGTCTTTCCGGCACCCATGGCGAGGATGACCGTGGCTGCGCCGGTCACGGCGTCGCCGCCGGCGTATACGCCTTCACGCGTCGTCTTGCCTTCTTCGTCCGTGATCAGGCAGCCTTTGCGGTTGGTCTGCAGCCCCTCTGTCGTGGAGCGGATCAGCGGGTTAGGAGAAGTGCCGATGGCCATGATCATGCAGTCGATGTCGATCGTGAAATTGCTTCCTTCGATCTCGACCGGACGTCTTCTGCCGCTGGCATCTGGTTCGCCCAGTTCCATCTTCACGCATTCGATGCCGCTGACCCAGCCGTCTTCGCTGCCCAGTACACGCACCGGATTGGTGAGCAGGCGGAATTCGATGCCTTCTTCCATCGCGTGCTCCACTTCTTCCTTACGGGCCGGCAGCTCTTCCATGCTGCGGCGGTAGACGATGGTCACTTCCTCCACACCTAAGCGCTTGGCGCATCTTGCGGCGTCCATGGCGACATTGCCGCCGCCGACGATCACGGCGCGCTTGGCATGCTGGATCGGCGTATCCACCCCTTCGCGGTAAGCCTTCATCAGATTGCAGCGCGTCAGAAATTCATTGGCCGAATAGACGCCCTTCAGGTTCTCGCCCGGCATGTTCATGAAGTTAGGCAGGCCGGCGCCGCTGCCGATGAAGACCGCTTCGTATCCCTGATCGAACAGGTCGTCCACCGATTCGCTGCGGCCGATCACGGCGTTTGTCTGGATCTCCACGCCCATCTTGCGCAGACCGTCGATCTCGTGCTGAACGATCGTCTTGGGCAGACGGAATTCCGGGATACCATACATCAGCACGCCTCCGGCGACATGCAGCGCTTCGAAAACAGAGACATGATATCCTTTTTTGGCCAGATCGCCCGCGCAGGTCAGGCCGGCCGGTCCTGCACCGACGACAGCGACGCGATGTCCGTTTGCCTGCGGCTTGCTGATCTCTTCGTTCACGTTTTCCCGATACCAGTCGGCGACAAAGCGTTCCAGCCGTCCGATGGCGACGCTTTCTCCCTTTTTGCCGCGCACGCATTCGCGCTCGCACTGCGTTTCCTGCGGGCAGACACGGCCGCAGACCGCAGGCAGAGAGCTGGTTTCATGAATGATATGATAGGCCTGTTCAAATTCGCCTTCCTTGACTGCCTTGATGAATTCCGGAATATTGACAGAGACCGGGCAGCCGCTCACACACGGCTTGGTGGGGCAGTGCAGGCAGCGCTCTGCTTCCTCACGCGCCATCTCCGCCGTATAGCCCAGCGCGACCTCCTCGAAGTTCGCGCGGCGGACCATCGGATCCTGGACCGGCATCTCGACTTTCTTCAACGACATGTTCGGCATGTTATGCCACCTCCTTCTGAAACAGATTGCATGTGGCTTCGCGCGCTCTGTTTTCCGCATCGCGATAAGCGCTGTTGCGGGCCATGGCCTCATCGAAATCGACCAGATGTCCGTCAAAATCCGGTCCGTCCACGCAGGCGAACTTCATCTCTCCACCTACGCTGAGCCGGCAGCAGCCGCACATGCCGGTACCGTCGATCATGATCGGATTCATGCTCACGATCGTCTTGATCCCATATTTCTTGGTGAGCAGGCAGACGAACTTCATCATCGGCAGCGGGCCGATGGCAATGACTTCGTCAAACTGCTCTCCCTTTTCAATCAGTTCTTCCAATACGTTGGTGACCAGTCCCTTTACGCCGGTGCTGCCATCATCGCTCACCAGGTAGCGATATTCGCTTACGGCGTCAAACTCTTCTTCCAAAATGACGAGGTCCTTGTTCCTGAAGCCGGTGATCACGGTCACTTCCGCGCCGTTTTCATGCAGCGCCTTGGCGGTCGGATAAGCGATGGCGCAGCCGACGCCGCCGCCGATCACGCAGACCTTCTTCAGCCCTTCGACTTCGCTCGGTCTTCCCAGCGGACCGACGAAATCGAGGATGGCGTCTCCCTCTTCCAGCTGATTCAGCAGCATCGTCGTGCGTCCGACGATCTGAAAGATGATCGTGATGGTCCCCTTTTCCCGGTCATAGTCCGCAACGGTCAGCGGGATGCGCTCACCGTCCTCATGCACGCGCAAGATGATGAACTGCCCTGCCTGCGCCTTTTTGGCGACCAGGGGCGCTTCCACCACCATGCGTGTCACCGTCGGATTCAAACTTTCCTTTTTAACGATCCGAAACATCGAATCTCCTCCTTCCAATCAAACCTGCTGTATTCATTCTACAATGTTTTGTTTGCCTGCTCAAGCACGAATTTTCCCTCAGCGCGTCTCGTGCAGCATCGCTAACGCCGCGCGTGCCTCAGCGGCGTCAGGCTGTCCCGGCGCGCTGCGCTTTCCCACGCTGGCGAAGGTCACGGCCGAATGGATCAGCTCGCCGCCGATGCGGCTGAGCATGCCCAGCGATCCCATCGACATGGTGATGAGCGGGATCTGCATCTGCCGATGGGCCCGCAGGCTGGCCTCCATCAGCCGCAGCACATCCAGCTCATCGTTCGGCATGACGGCAAGCTTGGCGATATCGCCTCCCAGCGCTTCCATGCGCTGCAGCCGGCTGCACATCTCCTCCAATGCGGGCGTCTGATCAAAATCATGGCTGGAGATGATCACCTTTGCCCCTGCCGCATGCGCCTGCTCGATCAGCGTGCGGACGATCTCTTCTTCCTGCGTCAGCTCGATGTCGATCAGATCGGCTGCCTGCCGCAAGAGCAGCGCAGAATACAGGCCGGCATATTCCGCCGGCGATATGCTTCGCTCTCCGCCCTCTTTCGCGGTGCGGAACGTGATGAGCAGCGGGCACCGCACACGCTGGCGAAGCTGATCCGCCGCCGCGCAGACCGCGTCGATCCCGCCTTCATCAAAGCAGTCCAGCCGCCATTCGAGCATATCCGCCTGCTGCGCCGCCACTTCCGCGTCAAGGCATAGCTGCCTCGTCTGTGCCGAAGTCAGCGGAATGCAGATCTTCGGCATGCCCTCTCCGATGCGAAGGCCGCGGACATTTACCGGTTGCATACGCATCCCTCACTTTCTCTCTCACCTGTCCGGAAGTATTGTAACACTTTTCAGCCGCATTGAAAACATTTTGAAAAAAATGCAGCAAATCTCTTGCATTTTCATGGATTACGCTGTATCCTAGTACCGTCAGGAGTGATTGAAATGACGATAACGGCAGCGACCATCTTTGATTATTTTACCTTTTGACAGCCTCGGAATCTCCAAGTTCGCATCATGAATACTTGGCTTTTTTCCGAGGCATTTTCAAAGCATCCGACTTCCAGCGCTGATGCTTTTTTTGTTGCCGTTCCTCACTGCTGGTGAAACTGAAAGGAACTTGATTATGAAAACGTATGGTTTGATCGGAGAACATCTCTCCCACAGCTTTTCTAAGGAGATCCATGAGTCGATCGCGGATTACCGCTATGATCTGATCCCGCTGGACAAGGAAGCCTTTTGTTCCTTTATGGAAGATCGTGACTTTGCGGCTGTCAATGTCACGATCCCATATAAGAAAGCGGTCATCCCCTATCTGGATGAACTGGACGAGGCAGCCCAGGCGATCGGGGCGGTCAACACGGTGGTCAACCGCGATGGAAAGCTGTATGGCTACAACACAGATTACACCGGTTTCCAATATATGGTCAGAAAACACGGTGTGCGCATGAATGGAAAAAAGGTGCTGATCATCGGCAACGGCGGGGCTTCCGCAGCGGTGCAGGCGGTCGTCCGTCACGAAGGCGCCGCACAGATGGTCATCGTCGATATCGTTGAAGGTAACGGTGCGATCAGCTATAAGGAATGTTACCGCAGCCACCTGGACGCGCAGGTCATCATCAACACTTCCCCGGTCGGCATGTATCCCCACGGCGATGCCGCCCCGGTAGACCTGGAGCGCTTTGCCCGATGTGAAGCGGTCATGGATGTCATCTATAACCCGCTGATGACCAGGTTATGCCAGCAGGCCCGCAAGCGAGGGCTCGTGCATGTCAACGGCCTGGAAATGCTGGTGGCCCAGGCAAAGCAGGCCGTGGAGCACTTTTTGGACAAGCCGGTGAACGATGAGGTGATCGATGAGATCTATCGCCGGCTGATTGCCGAGCGCTGCAACATCGTGCTCATCGGCATGCCGAGCGCTGGAAAGACGAGCATCGCCTCTCTGACGGCTGCGCGATGCGGAAAACGCTACATCGATATGGATGATGTCATCGTCGAGACGGCGGGCAGATCCATCCCGGAGATCTTCGCCGAAGAGGGCGAAGAAGGCTTCCGCCAGCGTGAGCGCGACGCGGCCGCCCAGCTGGGCACGGCCAATGGAACGATCATCAGCTGCGGAGGCGGTGTGATCAAGAATGAGGCGAACATGGATGCGCTGCGGCAAAACGGCGTGGTCTTCTTCATCGACCGCGACCTCTCCCAGCTCATCAGCACGGACAGCAACCGTCCGCTCTCCAGCAGCAAAGAAGCGCTCGCAGAGATGTATGCGCAGCGCATCGGCCTTTACCGCCGATACGCCGATGTGATCGTGGACAACAACGGCGATATCGAGACCGCCGCAGAAGCGATCGCTGCCCAGTATGCACAGGCCATCCACCGGGCATTGTCAGAATAAAGAAAGAATAAGAAGAAAGGAAGATAAGATATGATCATCACCATCAAAAAGAACGCCGACCAAAGAGAGGTCGACACGCTCATCTCCAGCCTGGAGGCAAAAGGCGTCAAGGCTGTCGAAATCAAAGGTTCGGAATTCAATGTCTATGGCTTGACCGGAGATACGTCCATCATCGACGAAAAATCCATCAAGGCATATCACTGCGTGGAAAACGTCGTCCGCGTCGCTGCCAAATATAAGCTGGCCAACCGCATGTTCCATCCGGAAGATACGGTGATCGATGTCAACGGCATCCGCATCGGCGGTCAGGAGAACATCGTCGTGATCGGCGGCCCATGCGCGGTCGAGAACCATGACATGATCGTTCGCCTGGCACAGGAAGTAAAGGATGCCGGCGCCAAGATGCTGCGCGGCGGCGCATACAAGCCGCGGACGAGCCCGTACTCCTTCCAGGGCATGCGCACTGAGGGCATCCTGGCCATGGTCGACGCAAGGGAAAAGAGCGGGCTGCCGATCGTGACCGAGCTGATGGGCGAAGCGCAGATCGAGGAATTCGAACAGTATGTGGACATCATCCAGATCGGCGCGCGGAACATGCAGAACTTCGAGCTGCTCAAGGAAGTCGGAAAGCGCACCACCAAGCCGATCCTGCTCAAGCGCGGCTTCTGCAACACGATCGACGAATGGATCATGAGCGCGGAGTACATCATGGCCAACGGCAACCCGAACGTCATCTTCTGTGAGCGCGGGATCCGCACGTTCGAGACAGAGACCCGCAACACGCTCGACCTCAGCGTCATCCCGATCATCAAGGAAAAGACGCATCTGCCGATCATCATCGACCCTTCTCATGCGACCGGAGACTGGAAGCTGGTCGAATCCGCTTCCCTGGCAGCCGTCGCCGCCGGCGCGGACGGACTGATCATCGAGGTGCATGATAATCCGGAATGTGCGCTGAGCGACGGCGCACAGTGCCTGAAGCCAAAGAAATTCAAGCAGCTGATCGACAAGGCGAGACAGATCGCCAACGTCCTCGGCCGCGATATCTAAAAAAGAGCGTATTGCCTAGTTCCTCTGGGACATGGCGATACGCTCTTTATAATCCGGCATGTATTTCTCGATGAGCGCATAAAACGCGCGGGAATGATTCGGATGAACGAAATGGGCAAATTCATGCAGGATGACATATTCGATGAATTCCACCGGATAGTGGATGAGCCGCTTGTTCAGGGTGATGACCTTCTGCGCCGGCTTGCAGTTTCCCCACTGCGATTTCATCGTCCGCAGCCGGATCGTCGGCATCTCCAGATGATATTCCTTCATCCGCCGGCAGGTCAGCTGTGCGATATCGCTGAAGATGTCCCGGCACAGCTGATCGAGGTATTTCGTGATGAGCGTCTCACACTGTTCGATGCGCTGATACTGCACATAAAAAGTATCCGCACTGTAATAGACCAGCGGGTGTGCCGCCTTGACTCTGCGGATCTTCAATGTATTCCCCAGCAGGACGATCCGGTCTTCTTCGCGCATCTCCTGCTCGCTGTGCACATGCTTCAGCCGTTCGCGGATCCATTCCGCGCGGCTGTCGACAAATTCATCGATCTGCGGCAAGGGAACGAAAGGATTGGCGCTGACCCTCACGGCGCCCTCGCGCGTGATCCTCAAGTTGATGTTTTTGACCTGTTTGATCTCAAGGGTGTATGTAATCTTGTTCCTGCTGCTGATAAGAACCTTTGCTTCCCTGACCATGGTTTCGTTCAACTCCCTGTGTTTGTGTTTCATTTTCGTGACCTTTATTTTAACATAAAGTTTACAAAAACAAAACCTGCGTTTTACAAAAAAACACCTTGCTGTCATGAACGATGCAGATATCCGCTCCATGTGTTAAAATGATTGCGGTGAGCATAGATGAAAAAGAACAATCCTTTCCCTTATTCTGATGACAATAAGCGTTATCATACGTGGAACCATTACCTGCGTCATCGATTTCATCGCAAGGTGGCGAAAGTGCCGCTGGATGCGGGCTTTACCTGTCCTAACCGCGATGGGACAAAGAGCACTGGCGGCTGTCTGTTCTGCACGCCGCATGGCAGCGGGGACTGTGTCGTCGCTGCGCCATCGCTGATGGAACAGTATGAGCGAGGCCTGCAGACGATGCGCAGAAAATGGCCGGACTGCGCTTCCATCGCGTATTTTCAGGCCTATACCAACACATACGGTCCGCTCTCCAGGATCCGCGAGTGCATCGAACCATTTCTGCAGAGAGAAGAGGTCAAGGCCATCGCGCTGGCGACACGCGCCGATTGCCTGGATGACGAAAAGATCGCCTATCTTCAGTCACTGAGCGATCAGCGGGAGATCTGGGTCGAACTGGGCCTGCAAAGCGTGCATGATCAGACGGCCGAGGCGATGAACCGCGCGCATTCCTATGCGGAATTCGAGGACTGTGTCCGGCGGCTGAGCAAGAGCGATCTTCAGATCTGCGTGCATCTGATCGATTCCTTGCCTGGTGAGAGCCAGGAGATGATGATCGAATCTGCCCGGCGCATCGCTCAGCTGCCGATACATGCCGTCAAGATCCACATGCTGCATCTGATGCGCGGCACCCGGCTGGCCCAGCTTCATGAGCAGCATCCGCTGCGCTTGCAGACGATGGAGGAATATGTGGACACCGTCATCCGCCAGCTGGAGGTGCTTCCCGCAGAGATGATCATCCAGCGGCTGACCGGAGACGGGCTCGCTGATGATCTGATCGCGCCGCAGTGGACGAGAAAGAAAGTGTGTGTCCTTAACGAGATCGACAAAGAAATGGCCAGACGGGACACATGGCAGTCGCGAAAATACCGATCGCGCATAGATTAAGACAGGTGATCGGTTGAACAAATTAGCTGTCATGTGCAGGCTGGAGACGCTGGAGCAGAACGAGCGCTGGTTCTTGAACCGGGCGCTGTGTGATGCGCTCCTCCCCTTGCCTATCGTCCTGATCCCGCTCGTCGAGTGCACCAAGGTGCAGGAGATCGTCCCGCTGTGCAGCGGCTTGCTGCTGCCAGGAGGAAACGATGCGCTCCCCTGCTATTACGGTGAACAGACGGACGGATTCTCTCAATATTATGACGCGCCCATGGACCTGTGGGAGCTCACCGTGCTGGATGCCTTCGTCAAGGCCAAAAAGCCGGTGCTGGGCATCTGCCGGGGCATGCAGATGATCCAGCTGTATCATGGAGGCGCGCTGGAAGCACAGTTTGATGTCCTGCATCACCAGCAGGACCATCTGCACCCGATCCATCTTTCCGCAGACAGCGCGCTGCACAAGCTGATGCAGGATGGTCAGCTGGTGAACAGCTTCCATCATCAGCGCATCGTCAGGCCGCATCCCTGCCTGCGCGTGGATGCGGTGACAGCGGATGGGAGCATCGAGGCGTTCCATCATGAATCACTGCCTGTCTATGGGGTGCAGTGGCATCCCGAACGGATGCGCGATGACCGCATCCTCCCCTATTTTGTCTCGCTGCTCGCTGCGGCATAATAACGCCCCTTGATCCACTTGATCATCCCCCAGATGAGGATGATCGCGCAGAGCAGGTTGCCATAGACCTGAAAATCGATGAGGTCGGCGGCGCGGCTGATGGAATACCCGATCAGCAAGCTGCGCAGAAAGCGCGATATCCCATCGCTCAGGGTAAATGCCAGGAAGTTCATCCGGGTGAATCCGGCCAGATACGGCAGGATGAAATCCGGGATAGGGGTGATCCCGCCGATGAAGACGGCCAGGATGCCATAGCGCTGCATGAGCCGGCATCCTTTTTCCATCTGCTGCGGGGTGATGAGCGATCGAGCGATCCGTTCAGCGAGACGCCGCGCGAGCAGATAGCCGATCAATCCGCCCGCACATGTGCCCGCAGCGCCCTCCAGCGCATAGCGAAGATAGCTTGCCGGCTCTTGTACGCAGAGCGGGATGAGCAGCACTTCAAGCGAGGGCAGCGGCAAGAATGCCTTGAGCATCGCATAAAGCATGAAGCCGATGTCTTTCCAGGCCAGCAGCAGATCCATCCCTCTTCCCTCCTGACACTGTATATGCGGGAGGGCGTTTATTTATACCGGCGCGCGTAGATCAGGGTCAGCGCCAGCGGGATCAGGCAGAAGGCGGCGATGCCATACAGCGTGACATCGTGGCCCAGATGTTCCACCAGCGGCGCACAGATCAGCGGGGTGAGCAATGCGCTGATGCCGACGAAGACGGCCATGGCGAACATCTGTGCGCTGCCGGCGACGGCTTCCGCGCTCACTTCCTTGATCAAAAACTTGCTGCTCAGCAGGACCATCGGCATCGTGACCAGCTGCAGCGATGCGCACGCCACGATCCACAGCGGTTCCTGCGCAAAGGCATACAGCGCGAATTTCACCGCATACATCAGGATGCCAAAGCCCAAGAGCGTCAGCGGCTTCACCTTGGACAGCAGCCATCCGCCCGCTAAGAACAGCGGAAATTCACAGAACGACTGGATGCTCCATTTCCACCCGACATCCGCTGTGCTTCCGCCGATCTGCAGCAGCTTGTCGACCACCGTATACTGATCCGCGGTGCCTGCCATGTAAATGAGCAGAAAGATCAGCACGAGCAGCAGATAACGGCGGTTGGAAAGCAAGTCCTTGAGATCATCCTTCAAGTTGGAAGACTTCTCTTTTTTTACGTCCTTGCAGCGTCCCAAAAGGACGAGGATGAGCGCAGAAAGGGCGAGAAATGCCGACATGAGGCAGCGGTAAGACATCATCTGGGCGATATATCCGGCGATCGGGCTGCCGGCGGTCAGCCCCAGCGCGCCAGCTGCGCGCAGCCTCCCATAATGATCGGCATCTGCCAACAGCATCCATGTCTCATTCAGCCCGCTCACCACCTTGACGAGGCCGCTGCTCAAGGCGATGCTGAACAGATGATACCAGAACAGCTGATCCTCGCGGATGAGCATGAGGCAGGTCCCTGCCACGAATGAGATATACGCGATCAGAAAGAACCGCTTCATCGAATGATGCCGATCGCACAGATATCCGAAGAGAAACTGCCCGATGATCGCGATGAGCGCATTGGCGGCCAGGATCACGCTTTGCTGCATGAGCGAATAGCCCACCGCCTTCATATACGGGATCATCACGGTATTCACCATGGCCAAGGCCGCAAAGACAAGAAAATTACAGATATAGTACAGATGACGCTGTCGTTTGGACATACCATCACTCCCGGCTTATAGTATGGACCGTTTTCTCCCGGATAAAACTATGGTAAAATAAACGGGAGGTGAACATCAGATGGTATATCAGACAGAACATTTTGAGAACCGCGCCGGCGGAAAGGGATGGATCCACATCGAACACTTGCTTCCAGAAGAAGAAAAAGGAATGGTCAAGATGTATGCGCGAGTGACCATCGATCCGCATGCGAGCATCGGCTTTCACCGGCATGAAGGAGACGGCGAAAGCTATTATATCGTCAGCGGAAAGGGCGCATACAACGACAATGGACAGATCTATGAGGTGCATGCTGCAGACAGCACATGGACGCCTTCCGGATCATCACATGGCATCGAGAACATTGCCGATGAGCCCCTCGTCCTGATCGCCTTGGTCATCCGCAAACCGTGACCGATCGTTAACGACAGATCAAAAAAGACCAGCTTTTGTGACTGAACACAAATCAGCTGGTCTTTTTGATCTGAATGATCATATCTTCGCATCTCAGCGGATCACAAAGGCATCCTGCAGCCGGCACAGCCAGCGTTCATCCGGCATGGCGGCGGCGTGCACCTCTGCCAGCGCTTCTCCGCTGCGGACCATATCGCCTTTCTTATGCTTCAGGACGATCCCGACGCGCGGATCGATGTGCGCCTGCAGATCCCGGCGGCCTGCGCCAAGCTCCATCGCCAGCGTACCGACAGCTAGCGCATGCACTTGCTGGATCGTGCCGCTCTTGCGGCTGTACAGCGGACAGATGCAAGGGGCCTGTGCAAAGCGCTGCGGCTCATCGATGTAGCGGACATCTCCGCCTTGCGCGATCACCATTTCACGGAAACGGCGCAGCCCGCTGCCATCGCGGATCGCGCTGCGGATCATCGCTCTGCCGCTTTGCTCATCTGCGGCGATATGTGCCTGCATGAGCATGATCGCGCCTTCTTCCTCACACAGCTCTTGCAGATCCTGCGGACCTTCTCCCCGCAGCGTCATGATCGCTTCTTTCACTTCCAAGATATTGCCGATGGCATTTCCCAGCGGATCGTTCATGTCGCTGAGCACGGTCTGGACATCGCGGCCGAAGTGTCTTCCGATTTCCTTCATGCAGGCGCACAGCTCTTCTGCCTGCGCCCTTTCGCGCATGAACGCACCTTCTCCGTATTTGACATCGAGCAGGATGGCGCCGCAGCCGGCGGCGATCTTCTTGGACATGATGCTGGAAGCGATCAGCGGCAGGCTGTCCACGGTCCCGCTCACATCACGCAGTGCATACAGCATGCCGTCAGCCGGCACCAGTCTGCCGCTTTGGGCGCTGATGGCCAAGCGGATCTCCTTGACCTGCCTGCAGAAGGCGTCAGGATCAAGATCGGTGCGCAGGCCGGGGATCGATTCGAGCTTGTCGATCGTTCCGCCGGTATGGCCCAGACCGCGCCCGCTCATCTTGGCAACTGCCGCACCGCAGGCAGAGACGAGCGGAGCCAGCACGAGCGTCGTCTTGTCCCCGACGCCGCCGCTGGAATGCTTGTCACAAGCAATGCCCTCGATGCTGCTGAGATCCATCGTTTCCCCGCTGCGGATCATCGCGTCGCATAAAGACAAGGTCTCCGGCATCGTCATGCCTTGAAACCACACGGCCATCAGAAAGGCGCTCATTTGATAATCGGGGATATCATGACGCACATAAGCTGCGATCAGCTCGTGGATCTGGGCGTCAGTGAGCGCTTCCCCTCGTTTCTTCTTCTCGATCAGTTTCAGCATATCCATGATGTGCACCGCCTTTCAATGCGTGAATTTCCTCTTCTTCCAGCGGCCGCCATTCGCCGATGGCAAGATCGCCCAGCTGCAGCGGGCCGAATGCATATCGATGCAGCGTGATGACTTCTCTGTTCAGGGCATGCATCATCCGCTTGACCTGGTGGAACTTTCCTTCGCGGATGCCCAGCTGCAGCTCATTTCCTTCATGGCGGCCGATCTGGGCCGGCATGGTGATGAAATCGCCGAGATCGATGCCGCTTTGCAGCTTCTGCAGTGCGGCGTCATCCAGCGGCGCATCCAGCCCGACCGCATACCATTTGCACACATGATGACGCGGAGAGAGCAGCTGATGCGCCAGCTGGCCGTCATTGGTGATCAGCAGCAGCCCGGTGGTGTCCAGATCGAGCCGCCCTACCGTAAATGCGCCCTTGGGCAGATCGGGAAGCAGGTCGAATACGGTCTCATGCCGCCCGTCATCGTTGGCGCAGACCACCCCTTGCGGCTTGTTGAGCACCAGGTAGAAGAACCGCTGGTAGCAGACCTGTTCACCGTTTACGCTGACCTCATCCCTTTCCTCGTCGATCTGTGCGCCACCTTTCAGGATGATCTCCCCATTTACGCGCACGGCCGCGCCGCGGATCAGCTTCTTGACTTCCTTGCGGGTGCCAAGGCCCTGATTGGCCAGAAAGCGGTCAAGCCGCATCATGGTTTCTCCGCTTCAGCAGCTTCTTCAGATCGACATGGAAGATCGACTGCGGGATCTGCAGGATATAGGTCACGATGAGATAAGCGGCCAGGGCGCATACGCCGCTGAGCGCCATCTGCAGCAAGCTGACCATACGGCCCTGATCACAGGCGTCAAAGCCGAACATGTTGAAGAACAAGGAGACGCCATACAGCGCGGCGACGCCGATGAGCATGAAGAAGAACTTCCGCAGCGTATATTTCCATTTCACCTGATAACGCTTTGACAGCTCCCGCATCGCCAGGATCATGAAGGCGCCATAGCCGATCAGATCAGAATAGATCGTGCCCGGATAGCCGAACCACATCAGAAACGGCAGCGTGAGCACCAGCTTGCATAAGAAGTTGACGCTGATGAACTTTAATGCCCGATAGCGCAGGCCGACGGCCATGAGCAGCGAAGAGAAGATCGGCGCGATGGTGGAGAGGAACGCCTCGATGGAATACCAACGCAGCACCTGCGCGGAGAGATCGAGCGATTCAGTCGTAAACAGCGTATAATACAGCGGCCTGGCATAGGCGAACAGGCAGAAGGAGATCGGCAGGCCGATATACAGGACGATCTCCACGCATTCACGGATGTTCTTGCGGATGCGGCGGCTGTCGTTCTTCTCCAGCGCTTCGCTCAGATGCGGGATGATGGCAGCCGAGAAGCCAGGCGCGAGGATCATCGGGATGGACATGAGCTTGAGCACGCCGTAATTGATGGCGCCGGTCACGGCGATGATCGTCTCGCTGCTGTCGCCGTGCATCTGCAATCCCTGGTTGATGAAGACCGTGTTGATGAATGAATCACAATAGCCCAGCGCGGCCGAAAGCATATAAGGGAAAGCAATCAGCACGAGCTCCTTGAAGATCTCTTTCTTCTCCATCTTGGAGACGGACTCCAGCCCGCCCTGCTCTTTTGCCTTCCGGCGGAATTCCCGCATCTGCTTGCGGTCATAAAACTTCATGTGCAGGATGGCGATGATTGCCGATACGCTGGTGGAGATGACGCCGAAGTAGACGGCCCATATGCGGTCCGTGTTCAGCACATAGACCGCGAAGGCACTGAACGAAAGCAGGAAGCCTACACGCACGAGCTGCTCCAGCACCTGGGAAAGCGAATAGATCTCCATATGCTTCAGTCCTTGATAAAAGCCGCGCAGGCTGGACAGGATCGGGACGAAGAACAAGGCGAAGGAGATCAGGATCAAGACGATGCGCATCGTCTCCACGCTGGCGCCGCCATTGTCCGGCATGACGAGCGCGGCCAGCGGGGTGGAAAACAGGATCACGATCAGCATGCCGCCGAAGCCGCAGACGCACATGAGCGCGCTGGAAAGCTTTTTCACGACGAGCGTCGTCACATAGTCATCATGCGCCATATACTTGGCGACCAGCGTCGCGATCGCAAAGGGAAACCCTGCCGTACAGATGTTGAGCAGATAGCTGTACAGCTGATAAGCCACGCCGTAATATGCGCTGTTGAGATCACTGCCTAAAATAGCAGAAAACGGCACTGCGTAAAACAGGCCGATGAATTTAGACAAAAAGATGCCCGCAGATCCGATCAATCCGCTGATGATAATAGACTTTCTCCGTCTCTCTGCTTTTATCGAATTCATTTCATGCCCTCATTTCATCCTCACTGATCAGATCCTCCCCATCCATGCGCAGGTAGATCTGATAGGTATTTGCCTGACTGCTGTCGCGCCACTGGATCAGCACGCCGATCTGTTCCGGCACGGCCTTCAGCGTGCCTGACATCTCGATCGTACTGATGTAGCCCTGTTCCTCATTTTCCTGAAACGGGATCACGTTCCAGCTTTGTTCCTCATCAAAGCCGAATGAAGAGATCGTGCCCGAAGCGTCATCGAGCACGGCCGCGACAGCCTTGATGTCATACATGGAGACACTGAACCCGCTCGCTGAAAACGTGAACAGGACATTGTCTTCCTGGCTCTTCAGCGATGCGGCATAGTCAAAGGGAACCTCCGCGCTGACCTCTGTGCTTCCTTCGTGGATCGTCTCTGCCATTTCCCTGAGCAGATACTGATCTTCATGAAAGACGGGCGCTTCGCTGCATCCGCTCAGCGCGGCGAGCATGAGCAGGGCGATCAGCAGTCTTTTCATTCTATCACCTTCGCCTGAAATTATAACATTTCATGGTATTTCCGTCTATTTATTTCAGACACATAAAAAAATGAGTGAAAAGGTCTTCCCTTCTCACTCAGATCGCCGCCTCAGCGTGTCTTGCAGACAAAAGAGCTGCATGCGGTCTCATGGGAGCAGTTGGGCTCCACACAGTTGTCGCAGCATACAGAGATCGTCTTTGCATGGCAGCGCTGATCCTTCTGAAACTTACAGGAGTTCACATTGCACAGGATTTCTGTCTTTGCGTTCATCGTGTCTCACCTCCACACCAGCTAGTATGCGGCGATCATCCAGGTTTATTCTCATACAGGATCAACGCGCTGAAACAATAATATTGTTCTTCCTGGGCAGCGGCACAGCATGTGCGAAACTGCACTGAGCGGACCTGGATATCCGGGTTTTCCTGAAAGAAGCGGTTGATGTCCTCCTCCAGGTCGCTCTCATGCTCCTCGTCAAATATCTTCACTTTCATCTGCTCACCGTGTTCATTGTGCCATGCAGCGGGCGCGGATGTTGTCATAAAGCGGCCAGAACTGCTCTTCCAGCACGGCGGCGTTTCGTTCGCTGAGCGGACACAGCGGCAGCCGCAGGACGTTGCTGCATCGCTCTTGTCTGGCCATGAGATATTTGAGCGGCGCAGGCGAGGATTCGATGAAGCAGAGGGACGCCAGCTTGCGCAGCATGGATACGAGCTCTTCATCAGGCTGCTCTGCCGCCTGCTTCATGGCGCGGGGGACAAGGTGGGAAATGACGGAGATCACTCCGTCCATCCCCTCTTGCATCGCGTCAAAGCAGCTGTCGTCATCACCGCTGAACAGCTGAAAGCCTGGTACGGTGCGGCGTAATGCCAGCACCTCCTCATAGCAGCGATCCGCGTATTTGACGGCGCGGATGTTCGGACATGCCTTGAGCAGCGCGCGCAGCAGCGCAACGCTGATGCGGCTCGCCGTCCGCTTGGGCACATGATACAGCATCACCGGCTTGTGCGTGAGCGCGCAGGCTGCCTGAAAATGGCGGAACAGCCCCTCTTCGCTGGGCCGGCTGTAATAGGGAGTCACGAGCAGATAGCCGGAGAGCGGATATTTTTCCAGCCTGCAGATGGCAGCGATGGTCGTGGCCGTGCAATTGGTGCCGGCGCCAGCATATACCGGCACACGCCCGCCGCACTCATGAAGCACACAGTTGATGACTGCCTCTTTTTCCTCCATCGTCAGCGTCGGTGTCTCGCCGGTGGTCCCGCAGACGATGAACCCGTCGATGCCGGCTTGCAGCTGATCATGCACCAGCGCGCGCAATGAGCCGAAGTCGACAGAGCCATCCTCATGGAAAGGCGTGATCAGCGCGGTCATGACCTGTTTCATGATGCCGCCTCCCGGAAGACCGGCTGAAGCTGCTTTTCCTGCGCCGCCGCCTCGATCGACTCTTTCATCAGATGCCAGCAGGAGGTCACGCTGCGCGGTTTATGCAGCGGATCATCCTGCATCATCGGCATCAGGAACACATGCTTCGCGGCAGACAGCCGCAGCAGATTGGCGCCGCTTTCCCCGATGAAATCATTGGTGGAAATGCCGATGAGCACAGGCCGCTCATTGCGCAGCATCGCTTTGGCGGCCAGCGTCACGCTGGTGTCATATATGCCCATGGAGAGCTTGCTGACCGTGTTGGCGCTCGCCGGTGCGATCACCATCAGATCATGCGCCTTCATCGGGCCGAGCTTCTCGCTTTCGACGATGGAATCGATGATCGCATGGTCGCTGAGCTTTTCCAGCTCCGCCCGGAATGCCGATCGTTCAAAGAAGCGGGTGGATGATGCGGAAACACTCTCGCTGATGACAAAGGTAATGTCATATTCCTGATGCAGCCAATACAGTTCGTTGAGGACATTGCGGTGATTGCAGAAGGATCCGCAGATCCCGAATACGATCTTTTTCTTATTCATTCAGCACCTTCTTCACATAGTCATACAGATTGGCGCCGGCGCTTCGCCAGGCAAAGAGCTCTGGGATGTTGCCGGCCTTGAGATAAGGGATCTCATAGCGCTTCATCAGCCGTTCGTCCACCGTCTTCACGCTGGCGATGTCGATGACCTTCGTCTGCTGCGCCCACGCGCGCAGATGCTCTTCCCGAAGCAGGGCGGTCGGCGCGGTCTGGATGATGAAATCACCGCACGCTCCCTTTACCCATTCCTCGAAGCTGCACTCTCCAGGCGTCATGGTCTGCGCATGGCGGACATAGCGGATCCGTACGCCGTTTTGGGCAAGCATCCTTCCGATCGCTTCCCCGCATGTGCCTTTTCCGATGATGTCCGCGCTGATCAGGCTGATCGAGCGGTCCAGCTGATCCAGCACATAGAACAGCACGCCCTGCGCGGTCAGCTGTGCGTTGCGGCGGACATAGGCCTCATCCCGCATATAGTAGTGCTTAGTTTGCGGCAGCGACTCCAGAAACGGCGAGGGCATGCCGCTGATGATCAAACAGTCTTCCCGCAGGCATGCCCAGAAGCCATCGGGCAGCGCGATGTGCTCTCTGTCCATATACTCTCCCCTTCTCCCCTGTACGCCATGCAGCGGCAGGATCAGGGCATCCAGCATGGAAAGGTCGAGCGTCTGCAGATCCTCTCTGGTGACACAGGTATGGCTGTGTCTCGCCAGCCTTCGGACCTCCTCCATCCTTCGTTCGCTCCCCCATACTGACAGAATCATTTGACCCCTCCTTCCCTCCATACTATGAACAGGGAAAGCGCTTGTCCGCGAAAATCGCAGGACAGATGAAAAAAGCCGTGATATCGAGAGCGTCAGGCGCTATTCGATATCACGGCGTGATCATCAGGCGAAAGTAAGCACGTAGTAGTTGCGCTTTCCTCTCTTGATCAGGATCATGTCGTCGACCAGCGCGCTGCTTGCGTCGATCACTCTGGTCTCATCCTGTACTTTTTCTCCATTGATCTGGATGGATCCGCTCTTGATCCATTCCCTCGCTTCACGCTTGCTGGAAGCGATCTTGGCCGAAACGAGCGTGCTGGCCAGATCCATGGCTTCGCTGACCTGCACTTTTTCCATGGAGCTCAGGGCGTCGCGCTGCTCATCTGCGCTCAGCTCGCGGATATTGCCGCGGAACAGCGCATTGGTGATCTTCAGCGCTGTCTCATAGGCGTCGCTGCCATGCAGGAAGGTCACGACCTCACGGCCAAGCACCTTCTGCGCTTCGCGCAGATGCGGTTCGTTCTTCACGCATTCTTCGAGGCGCTCGATCTCCTCTTTGTCTAAGAACGTCAATCGCTTCAGGTACTCGACGACCTTGGCGTCCTCCGCGTTGACCAAGAACTGATACATTTCATACGGGCTCGTCTTTTTCGGATCCAGCCATACCGTACCAGATTCTGTCTTGCCAAACTTCGTGCCGTCCGCCTTGGTGATGAGCGGCATGGTCAGGCCGTAGCATTCCACATCGGCGCCATGCTTCTTGCGGATCAGCTCAAGTCCAGAGGTGATGTTTCCCCACTGATCCTGTCCGCCCAGCTGCAGGGTGCAGTGCTTTGTCTCATACAGGTGCAGGAAGTCCAGCGACTGCAGGATCATATAGGAAAACTCCGTATAGCTGATGCCGCTTTCCAGACGGCGCTTTACCGTTTCCTTGTTGATCATGTAGCTGACGTTGAAGAACTTGCCATAATCTCTCAGAAAGTCGATGATGGTGATGTCCTTGGTCCAGTCCAGGTTATTGACCATTTCGAAGCCGAACACTTTGCTGATCTGCGCATGCAGCGCTTCATAATTGTGCTCGAGCACTTCTTTGGTGAGCATGTTGCGCTCGCCGCTCGCTTTGGGATCCCCGATGAATCCGGTCGCGCCGCCCACCAGCATGAGCGGGTGATGGCCGTGATCGGCCAGACGCTTTGCCGTCAGCAGGCTGGAAAAATGCCCGATGTGCATGCTGTCTGCGGTCGGGTCCGTACCGATGTAAAACGTCATCCCGCCTTCATTCAGTTTCTGTTCAAGATCAGGACTGGTGACATTGTCAATCAGCCCACGCCATTTCAGTTCTTCAAAAAGTGTCATCTTCATCCTCATTCTCCTTCAATAAAAAAACGCCCTTGCATAAGGACGTGTTGCACGCGGTACCACCTTACTTCATCATTGTCATGATGCGCTCTTGTCCATAACGCGGACGGACGGCTTCCCTTTTGCGAAAGCGGCTCCGAGGTGTATTCCACAAGTTCGCTGATGTCCTTTCAGCAGCCGGACACTCTCTGCAACAGCTTGCATGTGTACTCTTTCTCTTCATCGCCGATGGATATATTATAGCCTTTCCTCATCAAAAACACAACGGGATGGGCGAAAAAAACAGATCATCCTGCAAAAGAGCAAGCAGGATCGGTCTGCTTGCTCTTGGTGTTTATTTTGCGACGATGTTGACGACCTTGCCTTTGACGACGATCACCTTCAGGATGTTCTTTCCTTCCAGCTGCCGCTTGACGCTGTCGATCGCCATCGCTTTTTCCTTCATGCTCTCCTCATCGATGCCGGCAGGGATCATCATCTTGCCGCGCACCTTGCCGTTGACCTGCACGATGGCTTCCACTTCGCTCTCCACCAGTGCCTGCGCATCATAATGCGGCCAGGATGCATAGGCGATGGTGTCCGTATGGCCCAGCACCTCGTGCCAGAGCTCTTCGCCCAGATGCGGCGCGAAGCAGGCGAACATCTTGACGAAGCCTTCGGCATATTCGCGGTAGATGTGCTCTGCCTTATAGCAGTCGTTGATGAAGATCATCATCTGTGAGATGGCCGTGTTGAGGTTGAGCGTCTCGATGTCTTCGCTCACTTTCTTGACCGTCGCGTGGTAGATCTTATCCAGCGCATGATCATTCTCATCGCTCAGCTTGTCGTACTCTGTAAACAGACGCCATACTCGATCAAGCCATCTTCTGGATCCGTCCAGTCCGGTCGTGCTCCAAGGCAGGGATGCTTCCAGCGGCCCCATGAACATCTCATAGACACGCAGGGCGTCCGCGCCGTGGGATCTGACGATCTCGTCCGGATTGACGACATTGCCGCGGGACTTGGACATCTTCTCATTGTTCTCGCCCAGGATCATGCCCTGATGGAACAGCTTCTGGAACGGTTCCTTGGTCGGCACGACGCCGCAGTCGTAGAGCACCTTGTGCCAGAAACGCGCATACAGCAGGTGCAGCACGGCGTGCTCTGCGCCGCCCACATACAGGTCTACCGGCAGCCAGTGCGCCAGCAGCTCGGGATCGGCGATGGCCTCATCGTTGTGCGGATCGATATAGCGCAGATAATACCAGCAGCTGCCGGCCCACTGCGGCATCGTGTTGGTCTCCCGCTTTCCTTTGACCCCGTCGATCTCGACATTGATGAAATCTGTGCAGTGCGCCAGCGGAGACTCGCCGTTTTCGTTAGGCTTGAAGTTCTGCGTCGCCGGCAGCTCCAGCGGCAGCTCATCGATGTCGACCGTGCGCATCGTGCCATCCTCCATGTGGATGATCGGGATCGGCTCTCCCCAGTAACGCTGTCTGGAGAACAGCCAGTCGCGCAGCTTGTATGTCGTCTTCGCGCAGCCGCATTCATGCTCCTCCAGCCATTTGATCATGGTGTCGATCGCTTCCTGCTTGCCCAGGCCGTCGAGGAAGCCGGAGTTAATGTGCACGCCGTCCTCAGTGAATGCCTCCTGCTCAATGTTTCCGCCTTCCAGCACCGGGATGATCTCCAGGCCGAATTTCTTGGCGAATTCATAGTCGCGGGTATCATGCGCCGGCACGGCCATGATGGCGCCGGTCCCGTAGCTGGCCAGCACATAGTCCGAGATCCAGATCGGCACTTCTTTTCCATTAACTGGGTTGATCGCATATGCGCCGGTGAAGACACCGGTCTTATCCTTGTTGAGCTCAGTACGCTCCAGATCGGACTTGGATTCGCAGGCCTTCTGATAAGCCTGCACTGCTTCGCGCTGCGCCTCGCTCGTGATCTCGTTGACATAAGGATGCTCCGGCGCCATGACGCAGTAAGTCGCGCCGAACAGCGTATCGCAGCGTGTGGTGAACACGGTGAATTCCTTGTTGGTGTCCTTGATCTTGAAGATGACATTGGCGCCCTTGGATTTGCCGATCCAGTTGATCTGCATCTCCTTGGTAGACTGCGGCCAGTCGCACAGCTCAAGATCCTCCAGCAGCCGTTCTGCGTAATCGGTGATCTTCAGCACCCACTGACGCATCGGCTTGCGGATGACCGGATATCCGCCGCGCTCGCTCTTGCCGTCGATGACCTCTTCATTGGCCAGCACGGTGCCCAGCTCAGGACACCAGTTGACCGGGATCTCGTCCACGTAGGCCAGCCCTTTTTTGTAAAGCTGGATGAAGATCCACTGTGTCCATTTGTAATAGGAGGGATCGGTCGTGGAGATCTCGCGGTCCCAGTCATAAGAGAAGCCTAGCGACTGGATCTGTTCGCGGAAATGGTCGATGTTCTTCTTCGTAAACTGCGCCGGATGATGACCGGTCTGCAGCGCAAACTGCTCGGCTGGCAGGCCAAAGGCATCCCATCCCATCGGATGAAGGACATTATATCCCTGCATGCGCTTCATGCGGGCGATGATGTCTGTAGCGGTATAGCCTTCCGGGTGCCCGACGTGCAGGCCGTTGCCGCTGGGATACGGGAACATGTCCAGCACATAGTATTTCGGCTTGCTGAAGTCATGCGTGTCGCAGGCAAACGTCTTGTTCGACAGCCAGTAATTCTGCCATTTCTTTTCGATCTTCTGATGATTAAAGCCCATTTTTCTCTTCCTTTCATAAAAAAACGCCCTCAGAATCATCTAAGGACGTATGTTCCATACGCGGTACCACCTTAGTTCATGCGCTAAGCGCGCATGCACTCACTTCTTAACGCGAAGACACGGGTATCTGCCGACTCCTCAGCGAGTTCCCCCGTTCCGCGCTCTGTCCTTTCACCATCCGCACAGCTCTCTGCACCGCTTTCCAAGGTACTACTCTGATTCACAGTCTTTACTGAATTAGTATACCTTAAGAAAGAAAGACATGTCAATAGGTTCATCGCGCCAGTTTTTCAGCGCAGCAGCGTCTTGAACCGGATGCAGCAGGCGAGCTGGACGATGCCGGTAAAGCTGCAGAGATACAGGTAGCAGAAGACGTGCAGGTCTGCCGATATCCCCATCAGATGCAGCATGAGGGCGCAAAGCGCAGCAAAGATCAGCGCCAGCGCGAAATCGCGGATCTCCAGTGAACGGCAGCTCGCCTTGCGGTAGAACAGACGCAGCAGCGCCGTACAGGGCAGAAACAGCGGGATCAGCCAGAAGCTCTCCAAAGGAACAAAGCGAAACAGCGCGCCGAAGCTCAGCGGGAGCGCAAAGCTCACCAGCGCCGCAAAATAAGTCCTCAGCATCAAATCACCTGTTATCAGTATGTGCAGAGAGCGCAGGATCATGCGCCATAGCAGACATCCGTGATCTCTTGCCCTTCATAATCGATGCGCATGATCATCTCGCCCGCTGACCATACTTTCGCTTCTCCCTCATCCCATTCGATGCGCAGCCCATGCACATCATGCAGCGTCTGATGCGCAGCCTCTTCTTCTGTCTCCTGTTCCTTTTGCAGCTGTGCATGCACCATATCCAATGCCGTGATATACGTGTCAATCCTCTCCTGGGCCCCTGCCAGCTTGTGCAGCGCTGCCGCACGCTGGGTGAGCAGCTGTGCAAAGCTGAGCATCAGCGAGAGGACGATCAGCCCCAGGATGGTAAAGAATCCTTCATCTGACTTGCGCTTCATAGTGGACATCCTCTCTGTTCCAGTGCATCACGATCCGTTCGCCGCGATATTCAAAGAAGGCATCGTCGATCGCCTGCAGATAGATGACATATCCTGGGCGTCTGACCAGGCGGCCCTGATGATAGTCCAGCCGAAGCTCTTCCCCAAAGCGCCTCAGCTGCAAGGCATCCGCTTCGACCTTTACTTCCTGCGCTTCCGCGCAGAGTAGGCGCAGCTGCAGCACGGCGATCTGGTCCTGGACGAGCTGCTGCTGCGTATGGATGCCGATGACGAAAAAGCGCACCATCCAGGTCAGCAGCACGCTGCACAGCATGGCCGTCCCCAGCGCCAGCAGCATCTCGCTCAGCGTGAACCCCTCAGTAGCTGAGGATCGCATCGACCACATAAGCGTCCATCCTCTGCATCAGGCCTGCCGCCAGCAGGATCAGCTGCGCGAGCATCAGGCAGAGCATCAGCAGCACCAGCGCGTCGGCGTCCTCGGGCAGGTCGGCCGGCCCTTGCAGGGGTGCGGCGCACCCTGCGCACAGAAGCAGAAGCGCGGCGAGCAGGCTAAGGCAGATTCGCTGCTTGGTTCTTCCTCCTTCTAAAAAAGCCAGCCCGGCAAGGGATTGCCGGGCTGCCGTTCGAGATGTCTTAGGGGCGGTTGAGGGTGCCGTCGGGGCGGCGGCAGTTGGTCCAGGTGGGCAGCTTCTCGGAGCAGGGGAACTTCTTGGCGAGTTCCTCGTCGATGTCGATGCCCAGGCCGGGCTTGTCGTTGGGGTAGACATAGCCCTTCTTGAGCTCGGGGCAGCCGGGGAAGACGTCCAGGGACGCCTGCTTGAAGCCCGCCCACTCCTGGATGCCGAAGTTCCAGCTGGAGACGTCCAGATGGATGTCCGCAGCGTGGCCGACGGGGGAGGTGTCTCCCGGGCCGTGCCAGGCCGTGCGCACGGAGAAGGCCTCGCAGAAGTTGGCCAGCTTCTTGGCGGGGGTGATGCCGCCGATCTGGCTGACGTGGCAGCGGATGAAGTCGATGAGCTTGTTCGCAATCAGCGGCGTGAACTCGCGCGGGTTGTTGAACAGCTCGCCCATGGCGATGGGGGTGTGCGTCTGCTTGCGCATGATCTCGAACCACTCGACCTGCTCGGGCGCGAGGGAATCCTCGTAGAAGAACAGGCGGTAGGGCTCCAGCTCCTTGGCCAGGCGCACGGCCTCGATGGGATCGAGGTGCTCGTGGACGTCGTGGCAGAGCTCGACGTTGAAGCC
>UQPV01000028.1 GCA_900543035.1 uncultured Solobacterium sp. | reverse complement strand
GCAGGCAGCCATCGATGGACTGCAGCCGAATGTCACACCGGAAACAGGAGATACGGCTAACGGCAGTACCGATACAGGATCGGCGAATACTGCGGCAGCGATGCAGACAGGCATGATGCTTACGCTGTTGGCAGCCGCAGGCGTTGCGGTGATGATCCTCCGCAGAAAGCGCAGCTAAGCGGTATTGAGATGTTGGATCAAAAGAAACAGACCGGCTTGCAATGATAAAGCTATTGCGCTGAAGCACTTCATCTGAAAGTGATGAATATTGAAGCAAAGAGAGCAGATACGGCCGAAATGTATCTGCTCTCCTTTTATACATTGCTTGTTTTGACCATGCACTCTTTTCGATAGAAGGCTGCCCCATATTTTAAGATATCCTGATAACCTTCTTGTCTGAGCGTGTACTCATATTTCATCGTTTCGATCTGGGCGAGTGCTTCATCACATTTTGTCTCCAATTCCATATAGTTTTTTGCGACTTTGATCTCGATGATCATGGCCTTGCCTTGAACGCTTGGATATTTTACCAGGATATCTGGTCGGCCATTTCCCGACTCACGATTAGACAGGATTATGTAATTCTTCATATTCTTTAACATCCCGGTCAAAAATCCGTGATAATAGCTTTCTTGATGATCATAGAAACTGATCGTTTCCATCAGATTCGCTGACAAGATCTTTGTTATTGTTTTGGTGTCACCGTTTAACAGGCTTTCATACAATGGTGAAAGTTCTTCTTTTTCGGTCCGCTCCTCAAACCATCGTAAGACTGCGTGTTTATAGATATAACGAACCTCGCGATTAGGAATGGACATTGCTGCGTAAATGGTGTCCCCTTCCTGCCACTCACGGTTTATTTTCAGATAACCAGTAAAGAGCAAAAAGTTCCAGAGGTTGTTTTGCGTAGAGTCGATATCATCGTAAGTCATGTCTTCATGTATCGGTTTTTCGATGTCATCGCCTGCAATCAGTCGTTCGATTTCTTCCTTTGCCGTGATATCCGCATGTTCGATCAGCTTTCGTACGATGCTGTTAGAACTTGTGTTAGACCAATAAGGCTTAGCAAAAGGATGTTTATCCTGATAACATGAATTGACATAGTTGATCACGCTCCAAGGATTATAGACCGCAGTTTCGCCAAATTGATAACCATCATACCAATCTCGTACTGTTTCTGCGTTTTCTTCAAGATCATAATCTTTTAATAACTGCGCTGTTTCTTTTTGCGTAAATCCGAAGTGTTCAGCAAAATGATGATTGGTGATAGAAATCACGTTCAGATTATTCAGGCCAGTAAAGATCGATTCTTTGCTGATGCGCAGGCAGCCGGTGATTACGGCAAATTCTAGGTTGTCATTGGTTTTCAACGCTGATTCAAACAGAGAGCGGATCAAGTTGATCATGCGCTCATAAAACCCGCCGAAATACGCGTTTTCCAGCGGAACATCATATTCATCGATCAAGATGATCACTTTTCTGTCATAGGCTTGAGCAAGGCATTTTGATAAAAACTTCAGTGCGCTCAGATATTCTTCCGGGTGGGCGTCCTGTTCGACGAAACGAAGAAATTTTTTTCTGTCTGCGTCATAAGTGAGGTGAGGCAATATTTCATCATGCCGCTGAAATTCATTGGCTATCGTTTCTTTCATACAATAGAAAGTCTCCTCATATGAGGATTGCTTCATTGATTTCAGCGTAAGCGAGATTACCGGATATTTGCCCATATGGGTCAGATATGTTTTTCCGGCATCCATGATCTTCAGACCTTGGAAAAGATCTTGAGTTGCGCTGATCTCAAAAAAATATCTGAGCATGCTCATATTTAATGTTTTGCCGAAGCGGCGGGGACGGGTGAACAGGTTTACTTTTCCCTTTATATCAAGAAGATCTTTGATAAAGAGCGTTTTGTCTATAAAATAATACCTTTGTCTCAATTCTGCAAAGTCTTCGATTCCGACCGGCAATGGTGTCCAAGCCATAAAAATACCTCCTCTCCAGATATATTTTCATTTTACTACAACCTGAATATTGAGACAAGTTTGTGCACAAATGACCAGCGCCAAAGAGCAAACAGCGGTATTCAAAACGATTGATTTTTTTCTTCTCCAGCATCTTGCTTTTCACTTTCATCGCATTCTCATCGTCACTATATGCATGTGTCAGCCCGTATCCGTGGTTCTTTCATCAGTTCTTCTTGTGCAAGTTTCATATAGGCTGATTATGTGGGTCATGATGAAGCTGTCCATTTCAAAACACATTCTTTTACATCATTTCTTGTGATAAGCGGCCAAGCGTCTTGTATCTCGCTGGAAAATCTTTCGATTTCGTGTTACCTTTATGAGGAAAAGGAGCGTGTGTCATGAAGATCATCATCTCACCAGCCAAGAAGATGAAAGAAGGCGTGGATTTTGCGGATGCGGTGTCACTGCCGCGGTATTTAGATAAGACGCAGCAGCTGCTCGATCATCTGAAGGCATTGAACCATGATGAGCTGAAGCAATTGTTGGCTTGCAGCGATGCCATCACGCTGCAGAATGAAAAGCGTTTTGCGACGATGGATCTCAAGATGAACACGATGCCGGCATTGCTGGCATATCAGGGCATTCAGTATCAATATATGGCTCCGGATGTCTTCGAAGAAGGATATTTTTCTTATGTACAGAAGCATCTGCGTATTCTTTCAGGTTTTTATGGCATCCTGAAGCCTTTTGACGGCATCGTGCCTTATCGTCTGGAGATGCAGGCACGTTTAAAAAGCGCTTTCTGCGAGAACCTGTATGACTTCTGGAGCGATCTGTTATATCGTGATCTTGTCGAAGATGACGCGCTGATCCTGAATCTGGCCAGCGCGGAATACAGCCGCTGCATCACCCGTTATCTTGAGCCGCATGTGCGTATCGTCCGCTGTGTGTTTGCTCAGCGTCAGAAAGATGGACGCATTCGTGAAAAGGGTGTCTATGTGAAGATGGCCAGAGGTGAGATGGTGCGCTACATGGCCGAAAAGGGCATCGAGCGCATCGAGGACATCCGCACGTTTGACCGACAGGGCTATCATTTTGATGAGGATCGTTCAGATGCGCAGACATATGTATTTGTGAATGAGGAGGAATGAACATGTTGAAAGCAGGAACGAAAGCACCTGATTTTACCTTGAGCGACGCGCAGGGCAATCAAGTTTCGCTCAGTGACTTTGCCGGAAAGAAAGTCGTGGTCTACTTTTATCCAAAGGACAACACGCCGGGCTGTACGCGGCAGGCCTGCGCATTTGCGGCCGCATATGAGGATTTCCGCAAAGCGGATATCATCGTCATCGGCATCAGCAAAGATTCACAGCGTTCGCATGCTAACTTTGTGAAGAAATATGATCTGCCTTTCATCTTGCTCAGCGATCCAGAGCGCCAGGCGATCGAAGCATATGATGTCTGGAAAGAGAAGAAGCTGTATGGCAAAGTCAGCATGGGCGTCGTGCGCAGCACTTATGTCATCGATGAACATGGGGTGATCGAAAAGGTGTTTGAAAAAGCAAAGCCGGATACGAACGCGGCCGAGATCCTTGCTTGGCTGAATGGTGAGAAGGCCTGATCTGCAAGAGTTCTTCATACGGAGAGCTCTTTTTTGAGAATGGAGGGGCGAGATGAAATTTCTGCATTTGGGAGACCTTCACTTAGGCAAAGTTGTTCATCAGTATTCGATGCTGGAGGATCAAAGGCAATTGCTCGATCAAGTATGCGCATGTGCCGAAAGCGAGCATGCGGACGCGGTGATCATCGCCGGAGATGTGTATGACCGCCATTTGCCGCCGGAAGAAGCGGTGAACTTGCTCGATGACTTTCTGACGGAACTGACCGCTCGCGGCCTGGAGGTGTTCATGATCGCCGGCAATCATGACAGCCGCATGCGGCTTCGCTTCGGTTCACGGCTGTTGTCGGCCAAAGGACTGCATATCGCCTGTGATCCGCAAGACGCGCTGCGCCCGATCACCATGCGCGATGCATGGGGCGAGCTGCATGTCTGGATGCTGCCCTTCATCAAGCCGGTCTATGTTCGCTCTTTTCTAGACCGAGAGATCGAGGGCTGGCAGGACGCGGTGTCTGCGATGATCGCCGCCATGGAGATCGATCAGCAGGCGCGCAATGTGCTCATCGCTCATCAGTTCGTGGCTGGCGCCCAGACCTGTGATTCCGAGCAAGCCGCCATGGTCGGCGGCGTGGATCAGATCGCGGTATCTACCTTTGCGGCATTTGATTATGTCGCGCTGGGTCATCTGCATTCCCCGCAGCAGGTCGGCCGGCCCCATGTGCGCTACAGCGGTTCTCTGATGAAGTATTCGTTCTCAGAGGCGGCGCAGCATAAACAAATGGTCTTTGCTGATCTGCGCGAAAAAGGTGAGATCAAGCTTTCCTTTGTTCCGTTTCAGCTGCCGCACGACATGCGCATACTGCGTGGCACTTATGATGAACTGGCCGCAAGCGGGCATGAAGACGCGCATCGCGAAGATTATCTGCGCATCATCCTGACGGATGAGGAGCCGGTGCCTGACGCGCTGGCCAGATTGCGTACGGTCTATCCGCATATCATGGAGCTGGAGTATGACAATATCCGCACATCGCTGCAGCAGCAAGTAGAAAGCAAAGTGAAAGAGCGCGGCGCCATGGAGCTCATGGCGGAGCTGTATGCGCTGCAAAATAACCAGCCGCTCAGCGACAAGCAGCGTGACTGCCTGCGTGCCTTGCTGGAAGCGAGCGAGGAGGGAGAAGCATGAGACCATTGCAGCTGGAGATGTGCGGGCTCGGACCCTATGCTCATCGGACCTTGATCGATTTTACAGCTTTCGCGCGTGGTTCTTTGTATCTGATCAGCGGCAGCACCGGGGCGGGCAAGACGATGATCTTTGATGCCATCGTGTTCGCGCTGTATGGGGAGACCAGCGGCGGCACGCGGCTGCCGGCGATGCTGCGCTCGCTGCAGGCAGCGGCAGATGAGCCGACATACGTGAAGCTGTGCTTTGCCTGTCATGACCATATCTATGAGGTCACGCGCAATCCGCGTTATGAGCGCAAGGCATTGCGCGGCAATAAGATGGTCCAGCAAAATCCGGATGCCGCGCTGTGTGAAGGGGAAAAAGTGCTTGCCAGCGGCTACGATGAAGTCAGCAAGGTCATCAGTGCCATCATCGGCCTGGACTGTGATCAGTATCGCCAGACCGCGATGCTGGCCCAGGGGGATTTTCAGCGTCTGCTGCTGGCGCAGACAAAAGAGCGTGAGCAGATCTTTAGGCATTTGTTTGCCACACAGCGTTTCGCAGATGTGCAGGAACGGCTCAAAGAAAAGGCGCGAAGCTGTGCGCAGCGCCTGCAGGCCCAGCGCGATCAGCTGCACGGCGCGCTGAGCCGTGTGGAATGTGACGCGCTGCATCAGGAACAGCTGCAGCAGCTGCTCGCCATGCAAGGCTATGGGGAGCATGAGGAGATCAAGGCTTTCCTCACTTATATCCTGAATGTAGACGAACAGCAGTGGCAGCAGCAAAGCAAGGCCGTTGCTGATCTCGAACAACAGCTGGAACGTCTGCGTATCGTACAGCAGCAGCTTGCGCGCCGCAAGCAACTGCAGCAGGAACGTCAGCAGCTGCAGCAGGCATTGCAAGCCGAAAAGCGCCAGCGCGCGGCATCAGCGCAAAAGCTGGAGGAGCTGCAGCGGCAGCAGCCAGAACGCGAGCAAAAGCGCCGCACCCTGGCTCTTCTGGAACAAGAAGAACAGCAGCTGGATGCCTTGCTCGCGCAGCAAGAAGCGATGAAACAGGAATATCATGATCTGCAGCAAAAGCAGCTGCAGCGCCAGCAGCTTGATGACGCAAGACAGAAACAAGAAAAAGAACTTGCCGCGCTGCAAGCACAGCTGTCCGCACAAGGCGATGAGAGCATGGCTTTGTTGGAAAATGCCCATGCTTTGCAGCAGCTGCGACAGCAGCAAGAGGAACTGGATAAAACAGGCCAGCGCTTGAGACAGCTCACGCAGCTGCAGGCACAGCTCAAGCAGCAGGAAAGCCGCTATCAAGAGAGCTTTGTCCGCTATCAGCAAGCGCAGCAGCAATTGCTGCAGAAAGAGCAGCAATTCTATGATGCGCAGGCAGGCATCCTCGCGCGCCAGCTTGAAGAAGGCAAGCCATGCCCGGTGTGCGGTTCTCTGCATCATCCTGATCCGGCACGTGGAAAAGACAGCGAAGTGACGCGTGAATGGCTGGATGCACAGCGTCAGGCCAGCGATGCGCTGCGCACTCGGATGGAGGAGCAAAGCCGTCAGAGCGCCCGGCTGCATACACAGGCAGAAACATTGCAGCAGACGCTTGGTGAACAGCTGCAAGCGTCGCCGGATCAGTTCATGCAGACGTGGACGCAGCGCCAGACACAATTGGATGCGCAAAACAAGCGGCTGCAGACAAAGCAGCAGCAGCTGCAGCAGGCGCAGGTGCGCCGCAAGCAAGGAGAACAGCGCGCTGAAGCACTTGCGCGTTCTATCCAGCAGCAGAAAGAGCAGCTGGATGCGCTCGTTCAGGAATGCACCCGGCTGCGCGCCGCATGGGACAGCCGCAAGGAACAGCTGCAGCAAAGGCTGGATGCTTTGCATGTCCATGATATGCAGCTCTTGCGCCGGCAGCTGAAGGATCTGCGCGAAGAGCTGAAGGCCGCGCAGACGCTGCAAGATGCGCTCATCCAGAAACATCAGGATGCTCTGGCGCATTGCTCCCGTCTGGAAGGCATGCTGGACAATGTCGATCAAGAGCTGCGGACGCTGCCTGAGCCAAAGGAAAAGGAAGCGGGCGCTGACATGGAACAGCTGCGGCAGGAGAAGGAGCAAGCGCAGATCCAAGAACGCCGGCTCAGCCTGCGTCTGAGCGCCAACCGCCGCATCCTGAAAGAGCTGGATGAGCTGTCCGTTTCCTTTGATGAAGCGCAAAAGGAATATCGCTGGCTGAAAAGCCTGAGCGATACGATGAACGGCACGCTGGATCAAAAAGAACGGATCACCCTGGAAGCGTTCGTGCAGCAGGCGTATTTCGAGCAAGTACTGCGCTACGCGAACTTGCGGCTGATGCGGATGAGCAGCGGCCAGTATGAGCTGCGCCGCGAAAACAGCGGTTCGCGCAAGTCGCGCAGCGGGCTTGACCTGTGCGTGATGGATCATCATATCGGCATGACGCGCAGCGTGCGTACGCTGTCAGGCGGAGAGAGCTTCATGGCCTCGCTTTCCCTGGCGCTGGGCCTTTCGGACACCGTGCAGGCGAAGGCTGGCGGTATCCAGCTGGATGCCATGTTCGTGGATGAAGGATTCGGCACCCTGGATGAAGAAACGCTGCAGGCAGCTATGCGCGTGCTGCAGGAGCTGACGCAGGGCAACCGCCAGATCGGCATCATCAGCCATGTGGCAGAACTGCGCGAGCAGATCGCGCAGCAGATCATTGTCACGAAAGACGCGCAGGGCATCAGCACCGCCCGCCTGAGCAGAGAATAAAAAAGAGCTGTGTACCTTTTGAGATGGATCAAAGGTAACACAGCTTTTTGCATCTTCATCGTATCATTTTTTCTAATTCAAGGGGCAATGGGCAATCCGTCTGCCACATCATCTGGCGCAAGGGATGCCAAAGCTCCACATGGGCAGAGTGCAGCGCCAGCCGGCCGCTGCCATCACCATGACCATACAGCGTATCATGGATGAGCGGAAAGCCATGGGTTGAAAGATGTACCCGGATCTGATGGGTCCGGCCGGTTTCCAGCACACAGCGCACCAGCGAGCGGTCTTTCTTTTTGTTGTAGCGAAGCAAAGTGACGCGGGTCAGCGCGGGCTTGCCGCTGCGGCAGACGATCATGCGGCGTGCGTCATGCCGGTCTCTGCCGATGGGATCGCGGTATTCCTGCCGCTGCGCGGGGAAATGTCCGTTGACTACCGCAAGATAGCTGCGGCGGATCTGATGCGTCTCCATCATCTGGTCAAGCAATGGCTGAAGCAGCGGATATTTGCAGAAGAGCAGGATGCCGCTGGTGCCCACATCCAGACGGTGCAGTGGGCGTACCGGCACTTGGGGCTGAGCGCTCTGGATGAAATGATGACGGAGCGCGTTGCATACCGTGTGCTCTGTATTGTTGCCATCGCTGTGCACGAGCAGGCCGCTTTCTTTATTGATGATCGCAAACAGCTCATCTTCATGAAGGACATCCACCGGATGATCCCAGGGCGTGATCGTCTCTTCCGGCATGATCGGATCGATGATGAGCGTATCGCCTGCATGCAAGGGATGATCCTGAGCAAGGAGACGGCCATTGCACGATATGCGCCGTCCGGCATAATGCAGATAACGCGTCTTGCGGGAAAGGCAAAGCTGCGCCAGCAGGGCATCGCTGCTTGTTTCGGCTTCTGCGCGGATGCACAGACGCAAATGTTCATCCAAAGCCAGATGCATGAGATTTTCTCCTTTCAGCCTTGCGCGCCGAGCAAAACGGCCGCAATGACGAGCACGAGCAGGAACAACAGGTTCCACAATGTGAAGGCGCGCAGATAGCGTCCCTTCTGCTGCGGAAAAGCGGAAGCGAAATACTTAAAGGAAATCAGGCTGGCCAGCGAGGCGATCAGCGTTCCCAGTCCACCCAGGTTCACTCCAGTGAGCAATGCCGGCATATCGCTCGCAAAGCCGCTGAGCAGCATGGCGGCAGGCACATTGCTGATGAACTGACTGCATAAGATGCCAGCGATCAGTTCTCGTCCGGACACTAAATTTCGCAGCATCGCTTGCAGGGAAGGGATGCGCTCCATATTGCCGATAAAGATGAAGAAACATAGGAAAGTGAGCAATAGAAAATAATCCACATGCAGAAACAGCCTGCGATCGACGAACAGTACGCCGAGGATGGTGATCGCTAACACGGGCAGAAACGGCAGGACGCGGAAGACGACCAGCAGGCTGAGCCCCAGCATGATGAGATAAACGATCAGCGCAGGCCAGCGGGAAGCCAGCGGCTGCGGTATGTTGAGCCGCAGTTCGATGGGCGCCGTGCCCCGAGGATGAAAAAGGATGATCAAAAGCAAGGAGATCAGCGCATAAGGCCATGTCGCGCGGGCAAAATCAGCGAGAGAAAGCGTGGAAGCAGTGAACAGATACAGGTTCTGCGGATTGCCGATCGGCGTGGCCATGCTGCCAAGATTGGCCGCGATCGTCTCCATGATCACCGTGCGCATCACAAGATCTTCCCGCTTGATCATGCGGCAGACGAGGATGGAGAAAGGGACGAACGTGATCAGTGCCACATCGTTGGTGATGATCATGCTGCTGAAGAAACAAAGCAGGATCAACGTCAGGGTCAGCCGCTCTGCTCCTTTCGCGCGCCGCATCAATAGATTGCCCAGCCGCTCAAAGATCCCCAGCGACTGCAGTCCGGCAACGACGATCATCAGAGAAAACAACAGCGAAAGCGTGCGGTAATCCGGATAGTTCAGATAGGTCAGATCCGGTGTGACGAATAACATCGATAAAAGCGCCAGCATGAATGATACGCAGAATACAGTTTCCTTTTTGCACAGATTTTTCATTTTTCTCAAGACGATTTCCCCCATTCGCCAAAAAACAACGTTATTATACGCTGTGCGATGCCTTCAGGCAATGAGAAATAAAAAAGATCATGAGCATTACGCTTCCGGTTCGCTGCCGCAGACGGTATAATGTGATCGTAAAGGAAAAGAATATACACAGGAGGTTGAGAACATGAAACTGTACAAATGCGAAATCTGCGGAAACATCATCGAAAAAGTCATCGATAAGGGCGTCCCGGTCATGTGCTGCGGCAAGCCGATGGTCGAGCTGACGGCAAACACGAGTGACGGCGCGCTGGAAAAGCACGTGCCTCAGGCAGCCTATGCTGACGGCGTGCTCAAAGTGAGCGTCGGCTCTGTCGCTCATCCGATGCTGGAAGAACACTCCATCACTAACATCTGGGTCATTGCCGGCAATAAAGTGATGCGCGCCGACCTGAAGCCTGGTGAAGCGCCGGAAGCATCATTCGCCATGGGCGACTTCAAAGGCAAGGCAGAGGTATACGAATACTGCAACCTGCACGGACTTTGGAAGAACGAGATCGAGATCAACTGATCACACAAAGGAGCTTTTGAGCAAAGGGCTCCTTTTTATGTGTTAAGACAATGCCTTTTCTGATTTATGGCAGAGCAAAAACATTGTCTGAAATGACAAAAAAGTGTACCTTCAAGCACATCAGACAGAGAGGAGGCCATATGAAAAAATTGTATTCAGGTGTGTTCGTCACACACGTAAAATGCACACGTGAAGAGACCATGCGCCTTCTTGAAAAGAACGATGCACAAATGCTTGAATTGCTGTATCACGAAAACTGTACGTCTATCTCGCTGCAGCCTGAACTGGTTCACACCCAAGTTAGAGAAAGCAGCATACAGTGAACACACAAACATGATCAAAGAAAGGAGTTATTGAGATGAGAGAGTATGTAAGACCGATGATGACGGGGGAGACATTTGCGACGAATGAATATGTGGCAGCATGCTGGTATATTGCATGTGATTATGGACAGGGAGAACATAACCATTATGATCCTTATGGAGAATATCATAATGCCTATGAGAATGGAACAGGCTGCGGGCATGCTCAGAATCAGGTCATTCGTGAAAGTAATGGTGTATTCAGAATAAGTGAAGAAGATGGTTTTGGAGAAGATTACCAAATGCAGATGACTAGAAATAGTAATTGGTCCGATTTAAATTGGACTTTGACTGATGTAACGGAGGGTGAAACAATTTATTGGACAACGACAGCCAGTGATGGAAGAATTTGGTATCACAAAGGACAGGTAGAAACGACAAGCAATGTCAATCGTTCATAGTATATTTGTATTGATTATAGAAAAGAAAGCTAGCTATGGGAAGATGCGTAGTTAGCTTTTTGTTTTCCATGATCAAAGGCAGGTTTTCTCAAATCATGATGAAGGTCAATGTTGCTGCGATGATGGCTTGGCAGATGCGATAGCCCAGAAACTGATGATAAGGGATGTGGATGCGTAATGAGGAGAGGACTTGCATGTGTACGCAGAGGCCGCCAAATCCAAGCAGCGCGCTGATGCAGGTGAGCTGTAATTTGAGCGGCAGGCTGCTTTGGGCGAGCATGATGCAGCCGTTGGAGAATTCGGAGACGATCTGCAATGGGAGCGAGAGCGGGCCTGGCAGGATGCACTGAACGAGATGAAAGATGGAGAGGAACATCATCAGATAGATGCCGATGAGGAACATGGCGCGTCCGCTTTTGAGAATGGCGTCAGTGAGTGCGGGGAAGAATGTGGGCATGTTGTTTCTGGGGGCTGCCGGGCAGACTTTGGTCTTTCTGGTGAGGGCCAGCAAGATGAGTCCGCTGAGGATCTGAATGCCATAGAGCGTCCAGCCGATCTTGGCAGAGCGATATAGCGCTGTGCCAAGAGAAAGGATGACGAAGCCGGTGGTGGGAAAGCTGCAGCATTTGATCATGCGTTTGGCACCCTCACTGTTGATCTGGCCGTTTTCGTACAGCTCATCGATGAACAGCGCACCATTGGGAAAACCAAGCAGCAATGCGCACATGAAGCAGGCAAAACCGTTGTTCTCCATGTTGAACAGCTTGTTGAAGAGGGCAAGCTTCAGATGGTCGAAGCCGCCTCTGGCCTGGATCAGGCGGACCAGGATCATCGGCAGCAGCATCCCGGGGATGAGGTTGTCGCGCCAAAGCCGCATTGCGCGCTGACAGCTTTCATGCACTTCGCTGCCGCACAGCAGGATGGCGGCCAGGATCAGGATGAGGAGCATTCGTTCGAATCGCCGCATGGGCATCACCGCTACATCATATGATGAGATAACGGCGGTTTTGCGTTTTGCCAGGAAATGTGATAGATTATAAGGACGAGAAAAGGGGCTGGGAAAGATGATGAGACTGCTGGTGAAGCTGCTGGTGAAGGACGCGGATGCGGTAGAGAAGGATGAGGTGCGCAAGGCATACGGCAATCTGGCGAGCATGACCGGCATCGTGGCCAATCTGCTGCTGTGTCTGTTCAAGTTCATGGCCGGAACGATCGCCAACAGCATCTCCATCACGGCGGATGCGGTCAACAATCTGTCGGATGCCGGCAGCTCGATCGTTTCGCTGGTGAGCTTTCATCTGGCGGGCAAGCCGGCGGATGCCAAACACCCCTTCGGTCATGCGCGCTATGAGTGTCTGGCCTCGCTGCTGGTGGCGGTGCTGATCTTGTTTCTGGGCGTCGAGCTGGCCAAGGAGAGCGTGAGCAAGATCCTCGATCCCCAGGAAGTGGTGTTTTCCTGGACAGCGGTCATCGTGCTGGGCATCTCAATCCTGGTGAAGCTGTGGATGTATGCCTATAACCGGCATTATGGCGCGCTGATCCATTCTTCGGTGATGGAGGCGACGGCGGCGGATTCGCTTTCCGATGTGCTGGGGACCGGCGGCGTCCTGCTGTCTACGATCATCTCTCCGCTCATCCATTTCAACCTGGATGGCTACATGGGCGTCCTGGTGGCGGCGTTCATCTTGTTCACCGGCATCTCCCTCATCCGCAGCGCGCTCGATGAGCTGCTGGGCAAGGCGCCTGATCCGGATATCGTCAAGGAGATCATCGCCCGCATCCGCAAATATGACGGGGTGCTGGGCGTCCATGACCTCATCGTGCATGACTATGGGCCAAACCGGCTCTTTGTCAGCGTGCATGTGGAAGTCGATTACCGGCGTGATATCTTTGAGAGCCATGATATGATCGATAATATCGAAAAGGAGATCAAAGAGGAGATGGGGATCGAGACAGTGGTGCATATGGATCCGATCCGCACGGATGATGAGCTGACCAATGCGCTGCGCGAGATGCTCAGAAAGGTGCTGAAGCAGATCGATCCGGTGCTGTCTTTCCATGATTTCCGGGTCGTGCCGGGCACGACGCACACCAATCTGATCTTCGATGTCGTCGTCCCCTTTGATTCGGCTTATGATGATGAAACGCTCATGAAGCTGATCACGGATGGGATCCACACCTACCGCAAGGATTGTTATGCGGTCATCACCTTTGACCGTGCGTATACCAGCGAGGAAAAACGAGAAGAAGACTGAAGCCCCGGCCGCCGGGGCTTTCTTCTGTTTGTGTTTGCGGGGCGGATAGGATATAATGAGACACAGGTGAAGAGCATGAGAAAAAAAAGAATCGTCATCAAGGTCGGCAGTTCCACGATCACACACGCCAGCGGACTGCTGAATCTGCGCAAGCTGGACGCGCTGGCCTGTGTGCTCAGCGATCTGCGCAATCAGGGGCATGAGGTGCTGCTGGTGAGCAGCGGCGCCATCGCTGCGGGAAGAGGCAAGATGCATCTGGACCGCCGTCCGCAGACGCTGGAGGAAAAACAGGCGCTGGCCGCGGTCGGCCAGTGCGAGCTGATGTATATCTATGACAAGATGTTTTCGCAGTATTCGTGCAGCGTCGCGCAGCTGCTGATCACGAAGGAGGTCATCGATGATGACACGCTGCGGCGCAATGTGCGCGGCACGATCGATACGCTGCTGGCTTATCGCTGCATCCCGATCATCAATGAGAATGACAGCGTGGCGACCGATGAGATCGTCTATGGCGACAATGACACGCTCAGTGCGATCACGGCCTGGCTGATGAGCGCGGATCTGCTCATCTTGCTCAGCGATGTGGATGGGCTTTATGAGCGGAATCCGCTGCTTGATCCAAAGGCGAAGAAGCTGGATGTCGTCCATGAGATCGACGATGCGCTCATGGCCATGGCGGGCGAGAGCGCGAGCGATCTGGGAACCGGCGGGATGATCACCAAGCTGCAGGCCGGGCGCATCGCCACTTCGGCAGGCTGCGACATGGTCATCGCCAGCGGAGAGGATCCGCGGATCTTGTATGACATTCTGGATGGAACGCCATGCGGAACACTGTTTCTGGCAAGGAGGGAATGATCTGATGAGCGAACTGAGCGAATTATATGAACAAGGCATACGTTGCCGCAAGGCCGCTTATGCCCTGGCGCAGGCAGAAACGAAGACGAAGGATGCCGCGCTGATGCGGATGGCGGATATCCTGTATGCCGGGCGGGCGCAGATCCTGCAGGCCAATGCCCGGGATATCGAGACGGCGCGCGGCAGCGGGCGCAGCGAATCGTTTATCGACCGCCTGTCGCTGGATGAAGGGCGCATCGCCGGCATCTGCGCGGGCGTGCGGGAAGTCGCGGGGCTGGAAGACCCCTGCGGCCGTGTATTGGAAGAATGGCAGCGCAAAGAGCTGCACTTCGTGAAGAAAAGCGTGCCGATCGGCGTCATCGGCATCATCTTTGAGGCCCGCCCCAATGTCTGTGTGGACGCGGCGGCCCTCTGCTTGAAAAGCGGCAATGTCTGTTATCTGCGCGGCAGCCGCGAAACGATCGAGACGAACCGCGTGCTGGTGGAACTGATGCGCGAGGCGCTGCGGGAAAACGGGCTGAGCGAAGACTGCATCGCGCTGGTGCAGGATACCAGCCATGAGGCTGCGGACGACTTCATGAAGATGAACGACTGTCTTGACCTGCTCATTCCCCGGGGCAGCGCCCGGCTGATCGAGCATTGCGTCAGACAGGCGACGGTCCCGCTGATCGAGACCGGCAGCGGCAACTGCATCATCTATGTAGACCGCAGCGTCGATGCGCAGGAGGTGATCCCGGTCATCCTCAACGCCAAATGCCAGCGGGTCAGCGTATGCAACGCGTGTGAGAGCCTGCTCATCCACCGTGAGCGGCTGGACCTTGTGCCGGGCCTGCTGAAGGCGCTGCAGGAGCATCAGGTGAAGATCCACGGGGATGAGACGATCTGCGCGATGGGCGAGCAGATCATCCCTGCTACGGAGGCGGACTACAGCAAGGAGTATCTCGACTATGAGATCTCCATTCGCTGCGTGGATTCGCTGCAGGAGGCCATCGATCACATCAACGCGCATCATACGATGCATTCGGACGCCATCCTCAGCGATGACCCGAAGGCCATCGAGCGTTTCATGAACGGGGTCGATGCTGCGGTCGTCTATGCCAACGCGTCCACGCGTTTCTCTGATGGGCATGAGTTTGGCTTCGGCGCGGAGATCGGCATCTCCACACAGAAGATCCATGCCCGCGGGCCGATGGGGCTGCGTGAGCTGACGACATATCGTTACCAGGTCTATGGAAAAGGAACGATCCGCACATAGCGCATATGTGCGGACCGGAGAAAACGGCAGCGAAGATGAGCTGATCATCTGAGCGCTGCCGTTTTTTTTATTTTTTATACAGGAAAGAGAAGTGACGCCCTTTGCAGCGGTCGCGGCGGTAAGAGAAGAATGCTTCGCCGCCGGCGCAGGTGTCTTGTTCGCTGATGAAGATGTGTTCCGCAGGTATGCCCGATGCGCGCAGCATGTGCACGTTGAGGCCGACGTTGTCCGCCAGCGCGCTGCCGTCTGCCTGCATCTGCAAGTAAGGGCTCGTGTCAAAGGGCAGGGCGCGGATCTGTGCGATGACATCTTCCCTGATCTGAAAAGAAGGCTGGTGGATGCAGGGGCCGATCCATACCTGAACCGTACGCGCATCGAGGCCTTCTTGCTCGATCAGCCGCGAGACGGTATGATGCGTGATCTGCTTGACCGTCCCGGGCCATCCGGCGTGGATGGCGGCGATGATGCCGCTGTGAGGATCGTGCAATAGCAGCGGGACGCAGTCTGCGGTGAATACGCCGATGAGCACGCTGCGCTCCCGGGTGTAGAGCGCATCGCATGCGGGGATCGCATCGTCGATGGTCAATGCGCCTCGTCCGGCATCTTCGGCCGTGCCCGCATAGGCGTTGGCGCTGTGGGTCTGCATGGCGCAGCACCAGCGGGAAAGGGGAAGGGTCTCTTCGCTCAGCCGGCGGCGGTTCTCCATCACCGCGCCGGCTTCCTCGCCCGTATGCAGCGCCATGCTTCCGCAAAGGGGCGCAGTGCAATCGCGCAGCGTCATGGCTGCCATGATCGTGTCATCTTCAAAAAAAGTCAGCAGGTTCATCTGATCACTCCTGACGCCATTATAACGCAGAAACACGTGTCTGAGAAGAGCGGCGCGCCAGCGTGCGTGAGGGGATGAATCGCCTGCGGGCGGTTGACATGGCGAAATCCGGTGTGATAAGGTTAGCCATACAGGGCATCGTTCCTGGTCGATTTTGATGCCGCCCATGCGGCAGAAGGAGATTAGCATGAAACAACAAGGTCTGACTTCGCGTCAGGTGGAGGAACGGACAGCGAACGGGCAGAAAAACGCCCTGCCTGCTTCCGCTTCCAAAAGCACGGCGCAGATATTGAAGGAAAACATCTTCACGCTGTTCAATCTGTTGAATTTTCTGATCGCGATCGCGCTGGCGCTGGTCGGCGCATGGTCGAACATGGTGTTCATCCTCATCATCCTGCTCAACCTCGTCATCGGCATCGCGCAGGAGCTGCATGCCAAGAAGATGGTGGATGAGCTCTCGCTGCTTATCGTCCCTAAGGCAAAGGTGATCCGGGACGGCCGGGAACAGAGCATCCCGGTCGAGGATGTCGTGCTCGATGATGTGCTGGTGCTGGACAGCGGACAGCAGATCTGCTGTGACAGTGTCGTCATCGAGGGAGAGAGCGAAGTGAATGAATCGCTGCTGACCGGTGAATCTGACCCGGTGAACAAAATGGAAGGCGATCCTCTGCTCTCGGGAGCCAGCATCGTCTCCGGACGCTGTCTGGCGCGGGTCGTCCATGTGGGGGAAGACAACTATGTCTCCCGGGTGACCGCGGAGATCCGCAGCGGCAAGGGCGTGCATTCGCAGCTGCTGGACGCGATGCGCAAGGTCACCAGGGTGACGACGGTCATGATCATCCCGCTGGGCATCATCCTGTTCTTGGAGGCGCTGCTGCTGCGGCAGGTCAGCGTATATGACGCGGTGGTCGGCAGCGCGGCCGGCCTGCTGGGCATGCTGCCGAAGGGGCTGGTGCTGCTCATCAGCGTATCGCTGGCTGCCGGCACGACCAAGCTGGCCAGAAAGAAAGTGCTCGTCCAGAATCTGTATTCGCTGGAATCGCTCGCTTATGTCGACACGCTTTGCCTGGACAAGACCGGGACGGTGACGACCGGCAAGATGCAGGTGGAGCGGATCATCCCGCTGGGACATTACGACGCGGTGGATCTGGAGCACTGGAGCGCATATCTGTATCACAGCGACGACAATAATGAGACGTATCAGGCGCTGTGCCGTTATGCTGAGCCTGCCGATCTGCATGCGCCGGATGCGAAGATCGCGTTCTCCTCGGCCCGCAAGTGGGGTGCCATGGCGTTTGCGGGCTATGGCTCGCTTGTGCTGGGCGCGCCGGATCGGCTGATGGAGGAGCTGCCGCAGGAAGTGATGGCGGAGATGGAAGAAGGCAGCCGGGTGCTCATCCTCGCCAAGAGCGATCGGCTGCCTGAAAAGTCGGGCATGCCGCAGGCAGAGCCGCTGTTTGCCATCGTGCTCAGCGATATCCTGCGCAAGGATGTCGATCAGACGCTCGATTATTTCCGCAATGAGGGCGTGGACATCAAGATCATTTCCGGTGACCATGTCCGCGCGGTGTCTGCCATCGCGCGCAAGGCGGGCTTTCACGATCATGCGCAGTGTGTGGACATGTCCCATGTCAGCGATGAGCAGATCGACGCCGATTTCGTCGACCGCCATTCCGTCTTCGGCCGGGTGACGCCGAAGCAGAAGAAGCAGATCGTGGCCATGCTGCAGCAGGGCGGACATACGGTGGCCATGACGGGAGACGGTGTCAATGACATGCTGGCGCTGCAGCAGGCAGACTGCAGCATCGCTGTCGCGGCAGGCAGCGACGCCGTCAAGCAGATGTCGCAGGTCGTCCTGCTGGAATCGGATTTCGGACAGCTTCCGGACGTGCTGCTGGAGGGACGCCGCGTGGTCAACAACGTGACGCGCGTGGCCGGCATCTTCTTCATCAAGACGCTGTATTCGGTCGCTGTCTCTTTGCTGTGTGTCATCCTGAACATGCCGTTCCCGTTCATCCCGATCCAGGTGACGCTCATCGACCTCATGATCGAGGCGATGCCTTCTTTCCTGACGATGCTGGAGCCGGATCCGGCCAAGGTGAAGGGACGCTTCCTGCCTACCGTGCTCAAGCGTGCGCTTCCGCCGGCCGCCGCGGTCGTCTGGAGCATGCTCGTGCTCATGGGCATCACCGCCTGGCTCTCGCTGCCGGCAGACGGCTGGCAGAGCACGCTGTACTTCATCGTGGCCCTGCTCTCGATGCTTTCGGTCATCCTCTCACTGCGGCCGATGAACGTGCTGCGCTTTGTGGTATGCGTGCTGATGATCGCCGGCTTCTTTGCGGCCGTCATCCTCTTCCCATCGCTGCTGCAGCTCACCAACACCGCGCAGGTCTCCTTCCTGCTGCCGTGGGTGCTGATCAGTGCGCTGGCGATGGAGCTGCTCGTCTGGCTGCTGCTGCGGCGCAAAGCGTAAGCTGATTTTGATCCGCTGATGATCTTGAGCGGCCGGTATCTGCCGGCTGCTTTTCTATTGCCGCATGGAAAAAATGATGAAAAATTTAGCACTCAATACTTGACAGTGCTAAGGATTTGGCATATACTGTTAGCAGACGTTAGGGATGAGTGCCAGAGAAGGGAGTGAGCGGGATGCTGACAGAACGGCAGATAGCAATTTTCAAGGCGATCGTGGATGAATTCACACGAACTGCTGAACCGGTCGGCTCCAAGACGCTGATGAACCTTCTGGACTTCCAGTGCTCCAGCGCGACGATTCGCAATGAGATGGCGGCACTGGAGGAAGCCGGCCTGCTGGAGAAGACACATACGTCCAGCGGCCGCATTCCAAGTCACAAAGGGTATCGGTTCTATGTGGAGCACTTGATGGAGAGACAGCTGGACAGCGAAGTGAAGTATTCGCTGCAGAAGGTATTCAGCGAGCGTCATTATTCGATGGAGGAAGTCGTGCAGAAAAGCTGTGACATCCTTTCGCAGATGACGAACCTGACTTCGGTCGCATTAGGGCCGGAGAGCAAGTACCAGCTTCTGCAGCATATCCAGCTGATCCCGATCTCCAGCCGCAGCGCCGTGGCGATCTTCATCACCGACCACGGGCATACGGAAAACAAGACTTTTCATTTCGACACCGATGTGAGCGTCAAGGATATCAAGACCTGCTGTGATCTGCTCAATGATAAGCTGAGCGGCACGCCGATCAAGGATGTCGTCGACAAGATGCAGGAGATCGAACCGCTGCTGGCCGCGCAGGTGGCCAGACATGAAGTGCTGTTTGAAGCGTTTGTTTCCGCCTTCATGAAATTTGCCAGCGACAAGGTCTACTGCAGCGGACAGAACAACATGCTGTATCAGCCTGAATATGCGGACATCAACAAGCTGCGTGAGGTCATGAAGGTGCTGGAGGACAGCTCGCTGTTTCGGCAGTTAGCTAATCACGAGGGCAATGTGGCCATCGAGATCAGCGGCGACAATGACCTGATCCAGGTGGACGACATGGCGGTCGTCTCCAGCAAGTTCCACATCTCAGATGGTGAAGAGGGGCAGCTGATGATCGTCGGTCCGACCCGCATGCAGTACAGCAAGGTGGTCGCGCTGATGGAGTACATGAGTCAGGTCATCGAGGATCTTTACAAAAAAGAAGAATAGGAGGGATTCGCGTGCAGGATGAAAAGGAAATGGTAAGAGAAGAAGAAAACGAGACGCCGGAAGCGCCGGATCAGGAAGAGGCGCTGAAGCAGAGCGAAGCGGATACAGAGACAGAGCAGGAGGAAGCTGCTGAAGCGGACAAGAAGCCGCGCAAAGAGAAAAAGCTGTTCAAGAAAGATCGCACGGCGGAGCTGGAAGCGAAGATCGCTGAGCTGGAACAGGCGCTTGCCGATCAGAAGAACGCGTATTACAAGGCGTATGCGGACACGGAAAACCTGAAGAAGCGTCTGCATGCGGAGGCCGAAACGACCAGGAAATACCGCATCCAGAGCTTTGCGCTGGAGCTGCTGCCGATCCTGGATTCCATGGAGCGGGCGCTGGCGGTGCCCAGCGAGGATGAGCATATCCAGAATTATGTCAAGGGCTTTGAGATGATCCACAACCAGCTGGTGGCCATCCTGGAAAAAGAAGGCGTGAAAGAGATCGAGGCACTGAACAAGCCGTTTGACCACAACTATCACCAGGCGCTGATGCAGGAGCCGGTGGAAGGCGTGGAAAGCGGGATCGTCGTCGAAGTGCTGCAGAAAGGATATATGTTGAAGGACCGCGTGCTGAGAGCAGCGCTGGTCAAAGTGAGCGAGTAAGTTAAAGGAGGAATTCATATGAGCAAGATTATTGGTATTGACTTAGGTACGACAAACTCTTGTGTTGCCGTCATGGAAGGCAAGGAATGCAAGGTCATCACGAACCCGGAAGGAAACCGCACGACTCCTTCTGTGGTCGCATACAAGAACGGAGAGCGCATCGTCGGTGACGCCGCAAAGCGTCAGGCGGTGACCAACAAGAACACGGTCTCTTCCATCAAGCGTCTGATGGGCACGAGCGAAAAGGTCGAAATGGAAGGAAAGCAGTATACGCCGCAGGAAGTCAGCGCGATGATCCTGCAGTATCTGAAGGCATATGCGGAAGACTATCTGGGCGAAAAGGTCGAAAAGGCGGTCATCACGGTGCCGGCTTACTTCAACGACGCGCAGCGTCAGGCGACGAAGGATGCCGGACGCATCGCCGGACTGGAGGTCGAGCGCATCATCAACGAGCCGACCGCAGCAGCGCTGGCTTATGGAATCGACAAGACCGACAAGGAACAGAAGGTCCTCGTTTATGACCTGGGCGGAGGTACGTTCGATGTCTCCATCCTGGAACTGGCAGACGGTACATTTGAAGTATTGTCCACAAACGGTGATACGCATCTGGGCGGCGATGATTTCGACAATGTCGTCGTCGACTGGATGGTCGATACCTTCAAGAAGGAAAACGGCATCGATCTGAGAAACGATAAGATGGCGATGCAGCGTCTGAAGGAAGCAGGCGAAAAGGCGAAGAAGGATCTCTCTTCCATGGTGCAGACACAGATCTCCCTGCCATTCATCTCTGCCGGCGCAAGCGGACCGCTGCACTTTGAAGCGAGCCTGACCCGCGCGAAGTTCGACGAGATGACCAGACATCTGGTCGAGCGCACGATGGAGCCGGTACGCAACGCGCTGCGTGATGCCGGATTGACCAAGAACGATATCCACCAGGTGCTGCTGGTCGGCGGATCCACGCGTATCCCTGCCGTACAGGAAGCGGTCAAGAAGGAACTGGGCAAGGAGCCGAACCACTCTGTAAACCCGGATGAAGTCGTTGCGATGGGTGCTGCGATCCAGGGCGGTGTCATCGCCGGCGATGTCAAGGATGTCCTGCTGCTGGATGTCACTCCGCTGAGCCTGGGCATCGAGACGATGGGCGGCGTCATGACGGTGCTGATCCCGCGAAATACGACGATCCCGACGAGCAAGTCGCAGATCTTCTCTACTGCCGCAGACAATCAGCCGGCCGTAGATATCCGCGTGCTGCAGGGCGAGCGTCCGATGGCAGCCGATAACAAGGAGCTGGGCATGTTCAAGCTGGATGGCATCGCGCCGGCACGCCGCGGTGTGCCGCAGATCGAAGTGACCTTCGATATCGATGTCAACGGCATCGTGCATGTATCCGCCAAGGATAAGGGAACGGGCAAAGAGCAGTCCATCACCATCCAGAACTCCAGCGGCCTGAGCGAAGAAGAGATCGACCGCATGGTCCGCGAGGCGGAAGAGCACAAGGCTGAGGACGACAAGCGCAAGGAAGACATCGAGACGCGCAACCGCGCCGAGAGCTTCATCGCGCAGATCGATTCCACGCTGGCGGACAACGGCGACAAGATCGACGCTAAGCAGAAGGAAGAAGTCCAGAAGCTGCGCGACGAGCTGCAGAAGGCGCTGGATGAAAACAATATGGAAGAAGTCAAGAGCAAGCTGCAGGTGCTGGAGCAGGCGATGCAGGCAGCCAGCCAGCAGATGTATCAGCAGCAGGCTCAGCAGAACACGGATAACGCCTCTTCCGCAAACAACGGCGGCAAGGACGATTTCGTCGACGCTGAGTTCGAAGAGAAAAAGTAAACCAGATCATTACAATTCCTAGTGCTTGCGCTAGGTTTTGTAATTTGTAAAAGACAGGGTTGCAAAGCAGTCATTTACCTGTTATCCTAAAACAATGCAGATCCCTGCACATACCGGGCAGACTGTACTGAGTCAGGGTGAGCTGCAGCATGCAATAGAGAGGTGAGCCAGATGAGCGAAAAACGGGATTATTATGAGGTCCTCGGCCTGAGCAAAGGGGCGAGCGACGAGGAAATCAAGCGAGCATATCGTAAAATGGCCAAGAAATATCACCCGGACATCAATAAGGAGCCTGGAGCGGAAGAGAAGTTCAAGGAAGTCAACGAGGCGTATGAGGTCCTCAGCGATCCGCAGAAAAAGGCGGCCTATGACCAGTTCGGCCACGCCGGCATGGAAGGCGGCGGCTTTGGCGGATTCGGACAGGGCGGCGCTGATTTCTCAGGCTTCGGCGGTTTCGATGATATTTTTGGCTCCTTCTTCGGCGGCGGTTTCGGCGGCGGAAGCAGACGGGCGAACAATGGTCCCCGCAAGGGAAATGACCGCTTCATGCAGATGCGCATCGATTTCATGGATGCGATCTTCGGCAAGACCGAGACCATCAACATCGATGTGGATGAGCAGTGTAAGGAATGCGGCGGCAGCGGCGCATACAGCTCCAGCGACATCCACACCTGCTCGCGATGCAACGGCACCGGCTATGTGACGACGCAGTCGAGGACGATGTTCGGCGTCGTGCAGCAGCAAAGCGTATGTCCGGAGTGCGGCGGGACCGGTAAGAAGATCAGCCGCAAATGCACCAAGTGCGGCGGACGCGGCTATGAGCATAAGCGCGTCAAGCTGGACATCAAGATCCCGGCCGGCATCCAGAGCGGCCAGCAGGTCCGCGTCAGCGGAAAGGGCGAGCGCGGCATCAACGGCGGACCGAACGGCGACCTGTATATCGAGATCCTGGTCACGCCGCATAAGGTCTTCCAGCGCGAGGGCAACGACATCCACATCAGCGTGCCGGTGAGCGCGATCGACGCGACGCTAGGCTGCAAGGTGGATGTGCCTACGGTATACGGCGATGTCTCGCTGAGCATCCCGGCCGGCACGCAGCATGGCACCAAGTTCCGCCTGAAGGGCAAGGGCGTAAAGTCCGCGCGCAGCCAGGGCGATGAGTATGTCGAAGTGCAGATCGAGATCCCGACCAAGCTCAATCATGAGGAGCGGGAGCTCTATGAAAAGATCCGCAGCAAGAAGGGCTATGACTCTCCTTTCGAGCGGTTCAAGCGCGCATTTAAATGATCAAGAAAATGAGGATGCCAGTTTGGTGCATCCTCATTTTTGTCGTGTGCTTGAACATCAGTGGAAAGCAGTCATGAAAAAAGCGGGATGCGCTCCCGCTGTGTGTCGTTCATATCAGCTGCGTCCGACAAAACGCAGCGTATAGCGTTCGCCTGGAACAAGGCCGAAGAGCATGAGGGAATCATCCTCAAAACGCTCTCCTTCGCTCAGTCCGCTGAGCATCACGATGCCATTGTCCACCAGCTGCTCATCACTGTCGTAGAGCTTGTAGTCAAAGCTGTCGTATGTCCCGCTGCCGCGGATCTTTTCGCCCTGCAGCACGATCACCGCTTGATCTGGCAGATATTCGTCCTGGATGACGCTGACCTCATCGATCCGGATCGTCGAATGAGATGCGCTGCCGTAGTCCTGAATGTTCAGCTCGACGGGCAGCTGATCGGTCCGGATATCGATCGCTTTCAGCGGCAGATCGTCCAGGATCTCGATGCTGCATTCGTCAAAGGCAAAGGATGAGCCGCTGACGGTGAAGAACACCGTTCCTTCCGACGATGTCCCCTGACTGATGTCAGACGCGGGGATCTTCACATTGGCCAAAAGCCGTTCTCCTTCGCTCTGGTTCGTGTATAGGCCGAAATCTTCTGCGTGGATGTCGTGTGAGCCGGTGTAGACCGTTTCCTCATCGCCGTTGACGATGCGGACATCCACCTGCGCATCGGCGCTGATGTTTCTGCCGGCGCTGTCGCAGAGCGCGAAGAACAGGCTGTAGGTCTCGCTCGTCTCATCGTATTGGAAGGACCAGTCTTCCAGCGTTTCCGCCCGGCTGGGCGCACAGGCGCAAAGCGCAACCATCAGCAAGCATGTCAGGAAAGCAGACCATCGTTTCACACGGATCACCTCCTGTTCAGCATGCAGGACACTCGGCTGCAGCAGTCGCCCAGGTAACAGTTGTCACAGCAGGAGAGCTCCATCCGCTGTGCGCGAAGCTCCTTTTCGCTCGGCAGTGCATAAGGCGCGCATCTGCGGATGCCGCATGGGCTGCGCAGGCCGAAAGCGAGCTGCTTGCCGTTTCCGGTCTTCAGATAGCGGTAGACTTCCGCATAGAAGCTGACGCTGTCACCGACCGCAAACGAGGCAAAGTCTGCCCCATCCATCCAGACGTGATCTTCGACGGCATCGGCCGTCATCCCATCCGGATACATATAGGCGAAGAAGATGCGGTTGAAACAGATCCGTTTCTTGTCCTTGCTGCGCCTTGCGATCGTGCCGTAAAAATCGCTGATCGGCGTATAGATGGCGCAGATGAACAGCGATCCCTTGTCGTTTGGGGAACGCATCTGGATGTCGATATACTCGTCATAGGTGAGCTTTTCCCCGCCGACGATGTCATTTTTGCTGTCCGGATCAAAGTTGACGAACCGGTCATCATAGATGAGCAGTTGCTTCTTTCCATAGTACTGTTGCTTGATCCGTTCTCTCGCTTGTTCTTCCAGCTGCAGTTCGTCGTTTTCTTGTTCTTGCACATTCATTTCTCCTCCTCCGATAAATAAGTGCCGCCATTGACGGCCTGACATATTTACGGATGATGAATGAGACAAGCTGGAGCTGTTTATCCCTCTGCCTTGGGCGCGTCTTGCTTCTTCTTGTGATAGCGGTCCTGATCCAGGAAGAACATGGTAAACGTCGCGCGGCAGAGCAGGACCTCCTTGTCGTTGAAGATGAAGATCTCATAGACGCCGGTCGTGCGGCCGCGGGAGATTTCCTGGGCAATTGCGATCAGCTTTCCGCCGATGCCCGGTTTGATGTAATTGATAGAAGCGGACAGCGTGACGCTGTCTCTTCCGGTCGCGAAGCTGGCCGCGCCGGCAGCCGTATCGCCCAGAGAGAACAAAGCGCCGCCATGGACGAAGCCATGTCCGTTGAGGATCTGTTCATCGATGATCATCTCCACCTTGGCATATCCTTCATGGACGTCGATGACGCGCATGTCATTGCTCTGCAGATATTTCGAAGAGCTGTTGAGCCGCTCTTTCAGCTGTTCCATCGTTTCATTTTCCAAAATCATCGCCTCATTTCATCTGTATTATACCGGATTTTACCGTTGCTTTCCATCCCGATGAATGCAGTTGTGACCATGTTTGATGCGATATGCTATAATGAGACAAGATCAGGATATGTCTGAAGAGATGAGGATGGAAAGATGATGTGACGGAAAATGATCAGCGCAGGCCTTTGCCTGGCGCTGCTGTGGATGAGCGGGTGCGGGCAGAAAGACAAGCCGGAGGAGTTTACTTACTTCCTGTTCGCCACGCCGCTGAAGGAACATGAGACATGGCTGAAGGCCAGGACGGGCTTTCAGGCGGCATGCAGCGACTATGGGCTGAAATGCGCCTGGGAGGGGCCTGCGGGGATCGATACGGAAATGATGGAGGAAGTGATGGAGACCGGCATCCTGCAGAAGGCAGACGCCATCATCACTCAGGGCGTGGTCGACCCTGATATGGTCCGCGAGGCACAGGCGCAGGGCATCCCGGTCGTTCTGGTGGACAGCGATATCCCGGAATCTGACAGCTTTGCCTACATCGGCAAAAACTTCCGGCAGCAGGCAGAGATGCTGCTGGAGGATATCGAATCCCGCTATGGAGAGGATGAGCATCTGGTCGTGGCCATTCAGGTCGCCGAGCTGGGCTTTCAGATCGCGAAGGATCAGATCGCTGCCGTGGAGGAAGTGTTCTCTGCGCATCGAGGCGGTTATGAGATCGTCTCGGTCAGTCAGTCCAAGTCAGACAATGTTCGGGCAAAGCAGGAATGGGACGGCGTGATGGCCGAACATGCGGACATCAATGTCGCCATCAACTTTGCCGGAGAGTCCGCTGCTTCTTGTTATAAGGCGGCGGAAAAATATGACCTGCGCGATCAGATGCTGATCTATGGCGTGGATGAGGTGCCGGAAGTGATGGAGATGATCCGTCAGGGCAAGGTGGATGGCAGCATCGTGGCGTCATTCTATGAGTACGGCTATCGCAGCGTGGAGATGCTGTATGCGTACATCACCGAAGGGAGGAAGCCGGAAGAGCGGGTGCAGGATGTCGTGATGATCATGGTCACGAAAGAGAACATCGACACCTATCAGAAGGAGCTTTCCGCATGAAGAAGCCATGGACGCTTCGTAAGCGTGTCTTTCTGTCTTCAGTGGCCATCATGGGCATCGTCACGTTCTTGCTGAGCGTATTCAATGTCATGGAGATCTATCTGACCGAACGGAATACGACTGCGTTTGAGACATACATGAACCTGAGCACGTTTTTTGACAGCCTCAGCGAAGCAGGCGGCTATCTGGAAGAATATCTATATACGGAAAATGAAGATTCGTTGACGGATTATGATGAAGCGATCCAAACCGCGGAGCAGAGCATCGAAAATCTGGATCCAGCTTTCCTGAAAGATCAGATGTGGCATTTTCAGCTGCTGGAGAACATGCTGTACAGTTATGAGGATCTGGGCGCAGAGCTGATCGCGGATCCGCTGGATGATGCGATGTATGCGAAGACGGTCAATGCGCAGGATCTGATCCAGGCGACTTCCGGCGACTATTATCAGCGGCTGACCAACCGGGTGGAGCATCATGTGGAGCAGCTGCAGCTGGTCAATCGAGCGATCGTGATCGGCTCGCTCGCCGTCATCGCCATCCTGCTGTTCTGGATCATCTATGTCGCGTTCATCATGCTGCGTTCCTTCATCCGCCCGCTGTATGAGGTGCTGGACAACATCGAGAAGATCAATGAGGGAACTTATGATTTTGGTGCTGTCGCGGCCAACGGCATCGAGATGCAGACGCTTTGCCAGACGCTGCAGACGATGGCGGACACGGTGCACCAGCGGATCCAGGAGACCAAGGAAAAGGCGCATCTGAAGCAGCTGCTGCTGGAGAAGGAGAACGAGAGCCTGCATAAGGATGAGCTGCTGGCCCGCAGCGAATTCAAGATGCTGCAGAATCAGATCAATCCGCATTTTTTGTTCAACACCTTGAACATGATCCATCGTCTGTGCGCATGCGGAGAAAGCGACAAGGCAGCGGAGACCGTGCTGAAGACGAGCCAGCTGCTGCGCTACAGCCTGGACAATCAGAATCAATACAGCAGCATCCGCAAGGAGCTGGCGGCGATTCGCTCTTATATCGACATTCAGAAGCTGCGCTTCGGTGAGCGCATCCGCTTTTTGATCTTGAACGATCATGCGGAGGACTGTCTGGACATGGCCTTTCCCGGGATGATCCTGCAGCCGCTGGTGGAAAACGCGGTCAAGCACGGGCTGAAGAATGTGACCAGGGACGGCGAGGTGGAGATCTATCTGGGCGCGGATGCCCAACGGCTGACGATATCGGTATCGGACAATGGAGAAGGGATGCCGAAGGAAGAGGCCGAGGCGCTCTTGCAGCGCTGTTCCCGGGCGGAAGAGTCCGCGCAGCTAGGATTGTTCAATGTCGTGCAGCGGCTGAAGATGTTCTTCAAGGAACGCGCGGACATTCAGATCGAAAGCGATCATGACTGCGGCTTCAGCTTTGCCGTCATCATCTCGCTGCAAGATGAACATGAAGGAGGGGAAGGATATGATCAAGATATTGATCGCAGAGGATGAGCAGATCGAACGGGAGTTCATCGCCAATATCGTCAAGACGTCTCAGCCGGAGATCTTGCTGCTGCAGGCGGAAAACGGGGAGGAGGCGCTTCGGCTGTATCAGGAGCATCAGCCGGAGATCGTCTTCCTCGACATCAATATGCCGGTATACAACGGCCTGGAGGTGCTGCAGCGGATCCGCGCCATTTCCGGGACGGCCAGCAAGGTGTTCATCTTGACCGCATATGATTATTTCTCTTATGCGCAGGAGGCGATCCATCTGGGCGTGGAGGAGTTTCTGCTGAAGCCGGCCGAAGCGCAGAAGATCGCGGCCGTGCTGAGCAGCGCCGTGGAGAAGCTGAAGTATGAACGCAATCACCGTCAGCAGACGAGCCGGCTGGTGGAGCGCTATCACCATTTGCGGCCGCTGATGGAACAGGACTGTATCTCCATGATCTTCAGCGGAGCGAAGGAGGACGAGCTGCTGGAACAGCTGAAGCTGCTGAACATCCATTTCGTGTCTGGCTGCTGCTTTCTGCTCGACCCGCTTGCGGATCAGGAGATCGAGGACATCTGCCGCATGGCGGAGGATATCGGGTTCTCCTGTCTCGCGTGCCAGATCGACCGATCCACGATCCTCTATGTCCTGGCAGGGTTTTCGATGGAAAAAGAGGATGTGCGCGCGATCGAGCAGATGATCAAGAGCCGCGCGGGCATCGGAGCACGTGCGGGCACGATCGAAAACGAGCTGCCGGCGCTGCATCAGTCGTATTTCCATGCGCTGAACGCTGCCTGTGCCCAAGAAGAGCCGGATGATGATGATGAACGCTTCTGTCAGATCTGGGTGCAGAAGCTCTTCGAAGCCGGCGCCAGTGAGGAGGATGAGCTGCTGCGGCAGACCGTGCATGGCTATGTGCTGGCTTTGTTATACCGCAAGCATGGGGAGCCAGAGGAAGTCAGCGCGATGTATGGCCATGTGGCCGACATGCTGTGCAAAAAGATCAATGCGGAAGAGCATGAGGAATTCATGCAGGCGCAGGAGATCGCGGCGGGCATCAATTTCAGCGTGCCGGCCAAAGAGGCAGAGCTGCGGATGACGCTGGCGCTCATGCGTTCGCTGAAGCTGTGGCGGCTGATGCGCTATCAGCGGCTGGATCACATGACACGCAAGGCGGTGGAATACATCAAGGCCAATTATCAGCATCAGATCAGCCTGCATGATGTGGCGGAGAGCCTGCAGATCTCTGATTCTCATCTCAGCCGCCTGCTGAGCAAGAGCAACCGCGGCTTTTCTGATCTGCTCAACGAATACCGCATCCAGCAGGCCAAGCATCAGATCCGCAGCGGCGAGATGATCAAGCAAGTCGCGGATCAGTGCGGATTCCGCTCACAGAGCTATTTCACCCAGATCTTCAGAAAGTTCGTCGGCATGTCCCCGAAGGAATATCGTGATCTGTTCATCCAGTGAGCGAAAAAGCGAAAGGGATGGCAGGATGCGCTTTCCATCGGCGTGATCCTGGTATATAATTTTGCATGATAAGAAACAGGGGGATGATCATATGCGTGCAAGAGGTGCGCTTTTTACTGTGCTGTCAGCGGTATTGTCCGGGGTGACGCCGGCCTTTGCCAAGCTGATCTATGCGGATGGGGTGAATACGGAGACCCTGGTGTTCTTCCGCAATTTCTTTGCGATCCTCCCGCTGCTGCTGATCTGTCTGTGGCAGAAGTGTTCGTTCCGCTTGTCGGCGCGCCAGGGCGTGCAGCTGCTGCTGAGCGGCGTGTTAGGGCAGACGCTGACGGTGCTGATGCTGTATGCGAGCTATCATTATGTTCCGATCGCGACGGCGACGACCTTGCACTTCATGTATCCGATCTTCATCACGCTGATCTGCGCGCTGGTGTTCCATGAGCATATGACCTGGTTTCGCCTGGCGGCGCTTGGGGCGGCGACGCTGGGCGTGGGCTGCTTCGTCGATCTGGGCGCAGGAAGCGACATGAGCGGGATGAGCCTGGCCCTGCTCTCGGCCCTGACCTTCGCTTACTATATGGTCTCGGTGGAAAAGACCGGGCTGAACCGCCTGCATCCATTCGTCATCACGCTGTACTTTGCCGTGATCATCAGCGTGACGATCTTCGCGTACGGCATGGCGCGCGGAGAGCTGCAATTTGCGTTCCCGCCGCAGACGTATGGCAAGATGCTGCTGTTCTCGCTGCTGACTTCCGTGGCGGCGCTGGGGCTGCTGCAGCTGGGCATCCGCCTGCTTGGCGCGGCTGATGCGGCGATCCTGTGCATGTTCGAGCCGCTGACTTCGTTTCTCGCCGGGGTGCTGCTGCTTGGAGAAGAGCTTTCCCTGCTCAAGGCGGCCGGCAGCGTCCTGATCCTTGGCGCCGTGCTCTTCATGATCCTGATGAACCGCTTTTCGTTAAGCAAAGGGAGGCAATGATGAAAAAGATCAAATTTGAAAAATGGCAGCTCATCCTGCTTTCGGTGTTTTATATCGTCTTCGGCATCATATCGGCCGCTGTTCCCCGGGAAAACTTTCTGACGTTCTTCAATGTGCTCGGCTTGCTCATCATGGTGGTCGGCGCGTTTTCCATCCTGGTCTGGTTCTTGCGGCGCGGAGCGCATGCCGCGCACAGCAATCAGGTGGCGTGGGGCACGTTGTACATCATCGCGGGCATCCTCGTCTGGATGCGCCCGCAGATCATCGTATCGAATTACCCGATGGTGTTCGCCGGCTGTGTCTGCATAGACAGCGCGCTGCGTCTGCAATATGGGATGGATCTGCAGGGCATGCGCGTCAGGGGATGGCAGCTGATCGCCGCCAGCGCGCTGCTCACGATCATCCTGGCGCTGGTGATCCTGCTGGCAGACCAGCAAGGCAGCGCGCTCGTCGTCTTGTTTACCATCCTGCTGTGTCTGGACGGCGCCAGCAATCTCGCGGTGCTGGTCTATGGCAGGATGCTGCGGAAGGCGCGTTCGGCAGTGCGCAGCCCGGCCCGCGTCAAGGAAGAAGAATGAAACCGGTCCGCCGGTTTTTTCTTTTGTGCATGTGAATTGACATCAGGCGGGAAATGGCGTATCCTGATGATGAACCCCCACCCATGGGGTATGGGAGGAAGACGATGAATCAGAATCAACAGAAGGTCATGCGGCTGCTGCTGACGGCGCGCGGACAGATGGACGCGGTGATCCGGATGATGGAGGAAGGCCGCTACTGTGTGGATATTTCTAATCAGCTGCTGGCGATCGACGCGCTGATCCGCAAGGCGAACGCAGATGTCCTCAGCAATCATCTGCGCACCTGCGTCAAAGACAGCATCGAGCATCATGAAGACAGTGAGAAAAAGCTGCAGGAGGTCGAAGCGCTCCTGCATAAGATCGCCAGGTAAGGAGGGATGAGCATGATCGAAACATTCAAGGTGAAGGGCATGCACTGCGCGTCGTGCGCCAGTGCGGTCGAGCGCATCCTGAAGAAACAGGAGGGGGTGCAGGACGCCAGCGTCAACCTGCTCAGCGAACAGGTCAGCATCACGTCAGACGCCTATCTGCAGGATATCCACGTGATGCAGCAGGCGCTGGAAAAGGCCGGCTTCGCGCTGGAGCGCATCCAGGAGAGCAGCGAGATGACCATGCATGTGTCAGGCATGCATTGCGCGGCCTGCAGCGCGGCCGTCGAGCGGATCCTCAAGAAGCAGCCCAATGTCACGGATGCGCAGGTGAACCTGCTCAGCGAGCAGGTGCGCGTCTGCTATCTGGGCAGTCCAGATGTGGCGCATTGGGAAGAGGCGGTGAGCAAAGGCGGCTATCATCTCGAGGAAAAGCAGCCGCAGACGATGCGGGAGGTCCGCTTCCATATCGGCGGCATGCACTGCGCCAGCTGCAGTAGCGCATGCGAGCGCATATTGTCACGCATGGACGGCGTGCAGGAGGTGAGCGTGAACCTGGTCAATGAACAGGCACAGGTCACTTATGATCCTTCAGCGGTCAAGCTCAGCGAGATGTTCGCCGCCATCAACAAGGCCGGCTATCAGGCCGAGGCGCTGAAGGCGGAAACGATCGAGGAGAAGAAGGAGAGCAATGCGCCGATGATCATCATGCTCGTGCTGGGCGCGATCCTGCTGTATATCGGCATGTCGCATATGCTGCCTTTCCCGCTGCCGCTGCCGGATATCATCGACGATCAGACGCATCCGTTCAATTTCGCGATGATCCAGCTCATCCTGACCACGATCCTGCTGATCATGGGCAAGGATTTCTATGTGCGCGGCATCCCTGCGCTCTTGCATCGGGTGCCCAATATGGATACGCTGGTGTCCATCGGCACGCTGAGCGCTTATCTGTATTCGGTGTATTCCACGATCCAGATCGGCATGGGAAATGTGCATGCCGTGCATGCGCTTTATTTTGAAGGCGCGGGCGTCGTGGTGGCGCTGGTGCGTTTCGGCAAGCACCTGGAGGCCATCAGCAAGCGCAAGTCGATGGGAGCGATCCGCGCGCTGCTGCAGCTTCGCCCGGATACGGTCACGCTGTTCAAGGATGGCAAAGAGATCGAGATCGGGGGGGAAGAAGTGTGTGTAGGTGATGTGCTCGTGGTCAAGCCGGGAGATCATATCCCGATCGACGCCGAGGTCATCGAGGGCAGCGCCAATGTCGATGAGAGCATGCTCAGCGGTGAGAGCATGCCGGTGAAGAAGAAACAAGGAGACGAGGTCATCGGCGGCACGATCGACCTGGATGGCAGGCTTTTGGTGCGCTGCAGCCGCGCGCTGGAGGATACGACGCTTTCGCACATCATTTCCATGGTTGAGGAGGCGCAAGGCAAGAAGGCGCCGATCGCACGCATCGCGGACCGAATCTCGCTGATCTTCGTGCCGGCGGTCATGAGCATCGCGCTCATCGCGGGCATCATCTGGTATCTCGTCAGCCGTGATGCGGGACTGGCCATCCAGATCTTCGTGAGCGTGCTGGTCATCGCCTGCCCTTGTGCGCTTGGTCTGGCGACGCCGACCGCCATCATGGTCGGCAGCGGAAAGGCGGCGCAGCTGGGCATATTCATGAAGAGCGGCGAGGCGCTGGAGAATGCCGGGGAGATCGATACGATCTTGCTGGACAAGACCGGCACGCTGACCGTGGGGAAGCCCAGCGTGGTGCAGATCGTCAGCGATCAGCCCCAGGAAGCGCTGCGCTATGCCGGCATGCTGGAGCAGGGCAGCCGTCATCCGCTGGCGCATGCCATCCTCTCCCGCTGTGAGCAGGAGGGCATCGAGCTGGCGGCCGCCGAACATGTGGAGACCATCAGCGGCATGGGCCTGCGCGCACAGATCCAGGGCCATGAGGCCGCCTTGGGCAACCTGCGGCTGATGCAGGAAAGCGGGTGCGACGGTCTGGATCAGGAAGCGTTCGCGCGTTATTCCGGCGAAGGGTGCAGCGTGATCGCGCTGGCGGTCGACGCGCGTTTCATGGGCTTCTTCGTCATCGCGGATCAGCTCAAGGAAGATACGCCGGCAGCCATCGCGCAGCTGAAGCAGCTGGGCATCACGCCGGTCATGGTGACTGGCGATCACCCGATCAGCGCGCATGCGATCGCCGCCCAGGCCGGCATCGACGAGGTGATCGCGCAGGTGCTCCCGCAGGAAAAGGGCGAGGTCGTCAAGCGGTTCCAGCAGGCGCATAAGGTCGCCATGGTGGGCGATGGCATCAATGACGCCGTCGCGCTCACCCAGAGCGATGTGGGCATCGCCATCGGCAGCGGCAGCGATGTGGCGGTGGAGAGCGCGGATGTCATCCTGATGAAGGACAGCATCCACGATGTCGTGACGGCCATCCGGCTGTCCAAGGCGGTGATCCGCAACATCCATCAGAATCTGTTCTGGGCGTTCTTCTATAACAGCATCGGCATCCCGGTGGCCGCCGGCGTGCTCTATGCCTTTGGCGGCCCGCTGCTTTCGCCGGTGTTTGCCGGCGCGGCCATGGCGTTTTCCAGCGTATGTGTCGTGACCAATGCGCTGCGGCTGAAACGGTTCCGAGCGTAAAAAAGATCCCGAGAGGTGAGTGATAAAGTGGTACCCGTAAGGAGGACAGCACCTTGACAGTGCTGGCGCCTTTCAGGTGCCACTTTTTCTTATGGTGCTG
>UQPV01000027.1 GCA_900543035.1 uncultured Solobacterium sp. | reverse complement strand
TACGATCTGAATGAGCTGGTATGGACCCGTCCGGATCATAACGTCCCGTGGACCGATGATCCGGATTGCTACATGGTCGTTGGGCATACGCCGACCCAGCTCATCAGCGGCAAAGCAGAGATCTTTTGGAAAAACCAGTATATCTTCATCGACTGCGGAGCCTGTATGGAAGGCGGTGCCTTGGCCTGCCTGTGCCTGGATAATATGAAGGCCTTTTATGTATAAGGAAGGAGCGTTGTTATGCCGTTTTTGATGGTTCGAGGGGATATCGCGGACATGCGGACGGATGCCGTGGTCATTCCTGCCGCTGGCACCGGACAGCTGCGCAAAGCCAGCCTTGTGCCATGCAGGGCGGGCAAAGCGGTCATGCGCAAACGCATCGGCTCATCTGCACCATCTATCATTCACGTGGTCATCCCGGCATGGATCGATGACAGATATAAGAGAGAACAGCTGCTGAAAAAAGCGTATCGTTCCGCATTGCGGCTGGCCGTGAAGAACGATCTGCGCTCCATCGCTTTTCCGCTGCTTTCCAGCGGGAACACCAGGCCTGCTCAGGAGGACGCATTCCGCATCGCGCGCAGCGTCATCACCGCTGTCGTGCAGCAGGAAGAGCTGAGCGTGTATCTGGTGTTGGAAGAGCGGGATCTGCTTGCGCCTTCTGGTGAGCGTCAAGCGGCTGTCGCTGCTTATCTCGAGAAACATGAAGCGGTGCAGGCAGATGAACAGATGGACAGCAGCGGTGCGCCGCAGAGGGTAAAATGGCTGATGATGGCAGAGGAACAGGCGCATGCGCCGGAGCCGGCCGGACAGAAAGAAACGCTCGATGCGCTGCTCGCGCAAAAGCGGGAGACATTCTCCCAGCGGCTGCTCTCGCTCATCGATGAGAAAGGATATACAGATGCCGAGGTCTATCATCGGGCCAATCTCGACCGGCGTCATTTTTCCAAGATCCGCAATGACATTCAGTACACGCCCAAAAAGGCCACGGTGCTCTCACTGTGCATCGCACTGCGGCTGAGCATCGATGAATGTGAGGATCTTATGAATCGGGCAGGCTATGCTTTTTCTCCATGTTCTTCTTTCGATCTCATCATCCGCTATTTCATCGAGCATGGAGAATATGATATCTTTGCGGTCAATGAGATGTTGTTTCATTACGGACTGCCTTTGCTGGGACAGTGATCTGTCCCCTCACAGGCGACCATGCCGCTTCATCTTTTCGTTATACTGGGCTCATAAACAGAGAAAGGATGAGCGAGATGAAAAACGAGATCTGTGAACTGGTGTTCGTCTTGGACCGCAGCGGGTCCATGTATGGGCTGGAAAGTGATACGGCCGGCGGATTCAACCGTGTGCTGGAAGAACAGAAGAACGGAAAAGGCAAGGTCTTCGTGACGACGGTATTGTTCAACCATCAGACGGAGGTGCTGCATGCGCATGTGCCGATCGATGCCATGCATGAGATGAGGGCAGAGGATGTGGCCAGCGGAGGAAGCACCGCATTGCTGGACGCGCTGGGCGGCGCCATTGAGATGATGATCCATCAGCAGCGCTGCTCCCTGCCGCATCAGCGTGCCGATCGGGTGATGTTCGTCATCATGACGGATGGGCTGGAAAATGCCAGCACCCGCTGGACCTATGCGCAGCTGCAGCGGCTGATCGAACAGGAAAAGGAAGGCCATGGCTGGGAATTCCTGTTTCTGGGCGCCAATATGGACGCGGTGAAAGAAGCAGGCCGGCTGGGCATCGCCCCTGAACGGACGGCTTCCTTCATCAATGACAGCGAGGGCATCGAGATCAATTTCCGCTGTGTCAGCAAGGCGATGAAATGCCTGCGTGCATGCGAGGAGCTGGATGGATCTTGCTGGAAAGCGGAGATCGAGCGCGATCAGCGCCGCAGAGGCTGAATGGAAAACAGGCACGGGAGCCCATGCCTGTTTTAGCGTTCATAGCGTTTCAGCGTATCCTGCAGGATCGAAATGATTTCCTGGCGCAGGTCGGCAGGCTGCACGATCTCGCAGTAACGCGCGTATTGCAAGGCGAGATAGACGATGCCCTGGCGGGATGCGCGCAGGTACGCGATAAAATGTGTTTCGTCCGCGGGAACGAGGCTCAGGGCACTGCCGAACTGATCGATGAGATCATCGAGCATGCGATAGTGACATCGCAGCGTGATCGTATCGAGCGCGTCGCTGTACATGAATTTGCGCTGAGCCGTATATCGGTAAGGATCCATGTCGGTGTCCAGCGGCGGGATCGTCTCTGTGTCCACCTGGATGTCGGCGATCTTGTCCACGCGGTAATGGGCAAAATGTGTAAGATGAGCGGGGCTTTTGCACAACAGGTAGACATTGTCATTTTCCATGACCATGAAATAAGGATAGACATGATAGGGTCTCTGCCGCTTGGGGACCAGCTGCTTGCGCAGATCATAATGCAGGTAGGTGAACGTGACGGCCTTGCGCTGCTGAATGGCAGAAAGCAGCGTCTCGATGTTGGATAAGAGCGCGGGGCTGTTGATCTTGCGGCGGTTCTCCAGATGCACGCTTTCATGAAACTGCTGCTCAAAGTCGCGGCTCTGTGTGGCCAGCAGCTTGCGGATCAGCGATTCTGACTGCGCCGAAGAGATGAAGTGTGCAGAATGGACCGCATTGCTGAGCAGATGGACCTCGCTTTCTTCGAACTGACGCGCGGCGAGGTATCGTCCGCCAGGCGCTTTGGCGATGTGTATGCCGTATTCTTCCAGCGCCTGCAGATAGCTGCGCAGCGTCGTCCGGGTAAGGCTGAGCCCGCATTCCCGCTTCAGCAGGGCGCGGATCTCTTCCATGCTCAGCGGATGAGCGCGGGAGCTGAACCGGCAAAGGATATGATATAACGAGAGAACGGCGGTGCGGCTGTTTTCCATGATCGATCACCATGGCCATTATATCACGGGAACGGCAAAGATTTTGTCCGCATGGTCAACATTTTGACCATCGCGTCTGGTATACTGCAGGTAAGAGAGGAGGAATCATCATGCGCAGTATCGTCATTACCGGGATCGACCATTATTACGGCGCCGCGTTTTTCTATGTCGGACAGCGGCTGAAGATCAGAAAGGAGCCGGACAATCGGTTTGACGGCGAGGCCATCGAGGTGCTGGGATCGGATGGAAACCGCTGCGGCTATGTCGCCAACAGCGTTTCCACGGTAGGCAGGGGCGCCTGCAGCGCCGGAAGGATCTATGACACCATCGGACAGGAACATGAAGTCATCGTCAGGTTCATTATCAAAAACATCGTGATCGCGGATCTGGCCGATGATGAGCACATCCATTCGTGAGCAGCTGCTGCGCTTGTGCTTTGGCCTGATCCGCAGGCTGCAGAGCGATCCGCCGCACGCAGTGCAATGCGGAGATGTGGTATGGTGCAGGATGCCGCTGAGCGAGGAGCGGCTGCGGCAGATCCCGGCCGGCCATCAGATTCGGCCTTATGTCGTATGTCAGGTGCACGCGCAGGGGATCCGGGCGTATGCTTGTTCCTCACATGCGTTTCACCGGGTAAACGAGGCCAAGGTATGCCGCATCATCGGTTCATCCTATGGGATCGGCAAAGATACTTATGTCAACACGAGCCGGATGTGGGAGATCCCTGACGGCAGCATCTGTCAATATTATTTTCATCTTGACCAGGAGGATCTCGCGCGTATCCGCCGCTGCCGCGATGCCAGACCGGCAGTGCGCGCGATCGGCGTCGGCAGCATGGTCAGACATCAGCATGCGGTATATTATATTTATGGCGCGCGTCAGGGCGCTTTCCTGGCGTTGCCGATGCAAAAGAGCGAAAGCGGGCAAGGACCGTTGTTTTCTTATCATTCCGCATTATACCGGATCGATTTCTCGCAGACGATCCGTTTGGATGAGGTTATGCCGCTGCAGCTTTTGCAGCAGTTTTCGCTTTCTCAGATCTCTCAGATCGCCAAATGCCGGCGACAAGCGCAGCTGGCGCGTCAGCGTCAGCCGGGCATGCAGCGCGAGCGCGAAGCGTACCGGTTCGTGCATCCGGTGGGCCAGATGTTCTCGCTTGGCGGGACGATCTGCTTCGTCTATCTGTTTTCCATCGGGCATCACGCCTACGGCCTTCGCCTTGATGAGGAAGGCTGTTCGGATTACCGCCTGCATCGGGAAAAGCGCATGGCGTATCTGAAGGCAGAGGAAGCATGCGGGCTGGAGGATCTGCAGGAGGCGCTCGACATCATGCTGGAGGAAGAGGCGATCGGAGAATATGCGGTGCGCCTGCTCCTGCATCAGCGGCGCCTGGCGCAGGACAGAGAGGAGGAGAGCGGATGATCATCGATGAAGCGTTTGCCTGGCTGATCCTGGAGATCGTCGCGGAGATCCCGTATGGACGGACGGCGACCTATGGTCAGATCGCGGATCTGGCCGGCCATCCCCGCAATGCCCGGGCAGTCGGGCGCATCCTCTCCCATGCGGAGCTCTTCGGGGACTATCCCTGCCACCGCGTGGTCAATGCCGCGGGCAGGACAGCGCCGGGGTGGCAGGAACAGCGCGCGTTGCTGGAGGCAGAGGGCGTGCCGTTTCTGAGCAACGGCAATGTGGACCTGAAACGATGCCAGTGGAAACCATGAACCGATCAAGAGAAAACGGGCCGGCTCCTGTGAGATACAGAAGCTGGCCCGTTTGGCTGCAGATCAGCGGTCTATCTATTGTTCTGCGCGATGCTCATTCCGCAGCTTCATGCGGATCATCGACCAGGTATTCCTCATGATCGTTGGCGAGATAGTCATCGATGGCCAGACGGACATCTTCCACGGAATTGCCGATGATGCCGCTGACGCCCATGCGCAGGTAACCGAGGACGGAATAATATTCATCGACGGTCCAGATATAGACCGGGATGCCGTTTTTGCGGGCCTGTTCCAGGAAACGGGTATTGGCCTGGTTCTCCTCGATGGCGAGGAAGTCCACGTTCATCGACGTGTCTACTTTGCCCAGCGCGCCGAAGATGCAGTATCCGTTCCACCAGCTCTCCCGCTTTTCTTCCATGATCCTGACGATGGTCTCATTCATGGACATGAAGATGGCCTCGTCTTCGAAATCATATTCCTCGATGAGCTGAATGGTCTTCTCTGCCATCTCCTCTTCCTGCCCCTCCTGCGGCTTGAACTCGATGAGCAGGCCGACTTGTTCCTCCTTGGCCTTTTGGATCGCCTCATCCAGCGAAGGGATCGTGAAATGCTGGTTTCGGGAGACGAGATCGAGCTGCTTGAGCTGCGCCAGCGTGCTGCCTGTGACGGAGAGGTCCTGATCGCATAAGCGGGAGGTCGAGCTGTCATGGAAGACGGCCAATTCGCCGTCAGCGGTCAGCTGGATATCGATCTCTGCATAATCTGCGCCATGGAGCGCAGCGCTTTCGATGCCCGCCAGCGAGTTTTCCGGGGCATAGATGTCTCCGCGATGTCCGATGACCAGCGGGCGGTGCAGCAGCGGGGCCTGTTGCAGATAAAGCATCATGACCAGGGCGACGAGCGGGCAAAGCAGCAAAGACAACAGCTTCTTATGCGGCAGCATGTCCAGGCGGACGATCGCCTTCTGTCCATATCGGCGGAGCTTTCCGCCCAGCCAGGAAGTGAGCCTAAAGGCAAAGAAGGGACGCTCCGGGATCTGTTCCACCTTGATGATGTCGCTTTCTGACTCGCACAGCCGCATCACGGCCCATAAGAAGAACAACGATGCGGCGCACAGATAGATCCACCACAGGATGGTATACAGCAGCTGTTGACGGAAAAAGTATGAATGATACAGATAGCGGAAGAAATAGACGTTGAAATCACTGCCGCTGAGAAACGGGACGGTGGTGCGGCTGGTGATCGGCCAGCCCAGCAGGAACAGCCCCAGCGTGAGGCCGCCCAGCAGCAGTTTCTTCTTCATCGGCAGCGCGCACGCTGTGCGGATGCTTTTTTTGCCGGCCTGCCAGAATGAACAGTTATCCTGAAACAGATAGAGCGGAGTGAAGCTGAGCAGGGCGAACAGGATGAACGCGATCAGGTAAAACGCGATGGCGATGAGCTGTCCCGGCAGCGTCAGCGTAATTTCCCCCAGGATAAAGTTGGGGATCTGCAGCGTCGGCATATAAGAAGAGACATAGCCGATATGCGTCAGCGGCAGCAGACCCATGAAATAGATGAACGCGAGCAGGGTGGATGGATGACGCAGGCAGGAAAGCCGGGAGAATGCGGTGGAATACAGCGAAGCGCGGGTATAGGGCACGCGGTGGATCACGCAGGAGGTCATCATGATCAGCACCATGACCTCGAAGACGATGATGCAGATGGCGCTGATCAAGATGAGCGCCATCACCAATATGCCCGGGATGCTCAGAAAATCAAAGAACATGCTGAAGTTGGACAGCGATGTGTGCACCGTATTCGTGGTGATGTACAGATTGATGAGCGCGTTGCTCAGCGGATAGACGATCAGGATGACGAACAGCCGGTAAAGCAGCTCGAAGCGGATGACATTCCCGATCCATGTGCGTATGGGATGATATTGTTTGTTCATGTGACTGATTATACATGAATCAGACAGCCGAATCAAATCTTCCCGGCGCTGTCTGCGGCCGCCTTTCCCCAAGGTGTGCATGATCTGTAGATGATCTGATCATTTTTTGTTCATCATCGGATCAGAATATGGAAGATTTTGACATTTCGATTGCCGGTGAATGCGTTTACATGCTATACTTCTTTTAAAGATGTACGTCAAAATATGTCTTTGTTTAAGGAAAAGGAGAGGAGTATTATGAAGAATTGGTGCAGCCGGATCGGAAAGATGCTGCTCGCCGCCTCCATGTGCATGGGTGTGGTCAGCGTTCCGATCCTGGCAAATCAGTCACGCTCTGTCGTGTCTGAACCAGAAGATGTCTATGTGGACATCATCGCCTCTGGCGAACGTTCTGCCCTGTTCAACGCCAACTGGAAATTCCATAGAGGCGATACGGACAATGCGGCATCATCGGATCTGAATGATTCCAGCTGGGAAAGCGTGGACCTGCCTCACGATTACAGCATCGATCAGGCATTCACGACTTCCGGAGAAGCAGAAAGCGGCTTTTTGCCGGGCGGGATCGGATGGTACCGCAAGACATTCGTCGTTCCGCAGAAGTATGAAGGCAAACAGCTGATGATCACGTTTGACGGCGTGTACATGAATGCGGAAGTCTACGTGAACGGGGAAAAACTGGGGTCTCACCCGTATGGCTATACTCCGTTTGCCTTTGATATCACCGATGCCATCGTCGCTGATGGAGAAACGGAAAATGTCATTGCCGTCAAGGTAAACAACCAGATCCCATCAAGCCGCTGGTATTCCGGCAGCGGGATCTACCGCGATGTGACCCTGACCGTCACGGATCAGGTGCATGTCGGATACAATGGCGTAAAGGTCACTTCTGATCAGCTCGCTGATCAGGTCAACGGTGACGTGGATGTCAGCGTGGAAGCCGACATCGTCAATGACAGCGCTGAGGCCGCTGAGGTCACGGTGCGCAGCACGCTGATGGATGAAAGCGGCGCGAGCGTTGCCGTTTCTGAAGACGTCGCCCTGAATGTGGCGGCAGACAGCGAAGCGAGCGCACAGCTGAGCATGCAGGTGAACAAACCGCACCTGTGGGGCGTCGAAGACCCGTATCTGTATACCGTCAAGACGGAAGTCATGGTCGACGGCGAGGTCAAGGATACCTATGAGGCCGATTACGGATTCCGTTATTTCAGCTTTGATGCGGACACCGGCTTCTCGCTGAACGGAGAAATGATGAAGCTCAAGGGCGTGTGCATGCACCACGACCAGGGATCTCTGGGCGCGGTCGCGAATCGCGACGCCATCGAGCGCCAGGTGCGCATCCTGCAGGAAATGGGCTGCAACGCGATCCGCGTGACGCACAACCCGGCCGCATCCGTCCTGCTCGACATCTGCAATGAGTACGGCATGCTCGTCATCGACGAAGCATTCGACGGCTGGACCGAGTATAAGAACGGAAACGTCAATGATTACACTTCGCACTTTGAAGAGACCATTACGGCAGACAACCAGATCATCGGCGGCGAGACCGGCATGCAGTGGGGCGAATTTGACGCTCGCGCCATGGTCAGCCGCGGCATCAATGATCCATGCATCATCATGTGGTCTGTCGGCAATGAGATCACCGAGGGCTGCTACAATGGTTCTGTCGCCCATTATGATGAGATTTCTCAGGACATCATCTCCTGGATGCTCGATGAGGATGATACCCGTCTGCTGACGATCGGCGACAACCAAAAGGGAAACAATTCCATGCTGAATAACATTCAGGATCAGCTGACCGCAGTCGGCGGCGTCAACGGCATGAACTATGTTTCTACGGACGCACAGCTGGACGCGCTCCATGCGGCGCATCCGGATTGGAAGCTGTATGGCAGTGAAACGGCCAGCGCCATCCATACGCGCGGCGAATACGCGACGATGGGGCAGGACAACGACAGACTGCAGATGTCTGAATACAACAATGACAGCACGAAGGTCGGCTGGGGCCTCTCCGCAAGCAACGCTTGGGAGCTGGTCATCCAGAACGATTATAATGCCGGTGAGTTCGTCTGGACCGGATTTGACTATATCGGTGAGCCGACGCCATGGAACGGCACCGGCGTAGGTTCGGTCAGCGGACAAGGCGCGAAGCCGAATTCCTCTTATTTCGGCATCGTGGATACGGCTGGCTTTGAAAAAGATACCTATTATCTGTACAAGAGCCTGTGGGATGAGGATGCGGATGTCGTGCATCTGATGACCAGCTGGAACGATGATGAGATCGTCAAGGTCAACGGCGGACAGGTACAGGTGGATGTGTATACCAATGCGCATAAGATCGAACTGTATCTGAATGATCAGCTGGTCGGCAGCGATACGGCGACGACACATAACACAGATGCTGGATATACTTATCAGACATTCTCTAATGGAGAATTCTATCCGACATTCTATGTCAACTGGCGTTCAGGAACGCTCAGAGCGGTTGCCTATGATGAGCATGATCAGGTCATCTCTGAAGATGTGATCGAGGGCAATCAGTCTGTGACGACCAACACGGACGCATCTTATATCCGTCTGACACCGGAAAAGACCGAGATCCAGGCAGATGGAAGCAGTCTGTGTTATATCGAAGTCGATATCATGGACAGCAATGATGAGATCGTGGCCGGCGCGGATGACCGCATCAGCTTCGAGATCGAAGGAAACGGCAAGATCGTCGGCGTCGACAATGGCGATCCGACCGATACGGACAGCTATAAGGGCACTTCCCGCAAGGCGTTCCACGGCAAGGCGCTGGTCATCGTCCAGTCCACTAAGGAAGCAGGCTCCTTTACCCTGAGCGCTTCCTCTTCCGGATTAACTTCTGACAGCACGAGCGTGACGACGGTCGAGCCGGAAAGCAGCGCAGAAACTTATCTGGAAAGCTATCGGATCTCAAGAAATCACTATGTTGGCATCAACGAGGAGCCGCAGCTCCCGCAGAGCGTGACCGTGACTTACAGTGACGGATCCACGGATGAAGTGAATGTCGATTGGGCAGAGTATGACCGCGGCCTGCTGGCACAGCCGGGCACCTTTACGGTCAGCGGCCAGCTGGAAGGACTGGATGTGACCGCAACGCTCAGCGTCCATGTGATCGGCGAAGTCGTGGCAGTGGAAAACTGGTCTGCGGCGACGAATGCCGGTGTGATGCCGAATCTGCCGAATACGCTGCGCGGCATTTACGCGGACGGTTCTTATACGGAGGCATTCGCAGTCGACTGGAACATGAGCGAGGCTGATTTCGCTCAGCCGGGCATGGTTTCGATCACGGGAACAGTAGAGATCCTGGGACAGACCTATGAGACGCAGGCGAGCGTGCGCGTGGAAGAAGCGCTGGCAGAGAGCGTGGATATCGCTTCCGCAAGCAGAGAAGACGCGCCGCTGTTCCGCAACGGCACGCTGCGCAACGGCGTGGCCAGCGACCCGAGCGCGACGGCCATCTCCGATTCCCTGCTGCAGCTGAACGACGGTGTCACCAATGATGCGGTAGACACCAACGCAAGATGGACGAACTGGGCCCTGCGCAATGAAGCAGAACCGGTAGATACATATGTACAGCTTGACTGGGAAGGCACTTACACCATTTCCAACATCTATCTGTGGCACTTCACCGACAGCGTGGCAGGCGTGCTGCCAGGCGATGAAAATGTCCGTTTCGAATATCAGGATGAAAACGGCGATTGGGTAGAAGTCGCATCCACGCACATCACCCAGATCCCGTATACTTCCGGATCGACCTCTTATGGTCTGGCTCATCCGGTAACGACTTCCGCACTGCGGATCTGGCTCAAGGCGCCGCGTACGGGAACATGCATCGGACTGACCGAGGTACAGGTATTTGACTATCATCAGCCGGTAGTGCCGAATACGAGCGCCGAGCTCAGCAGCTTGACGCTGAATGGCACGGCCATCAGCGATTATCCGGGTTATGCCGGCTATGATGAAGAGACGCACACATACACGATCAACGCCGAAGGCGAGCTGCCGAGCGTCGCTGCAGAAGCGGCAGACAACGCAGCCGTACAGGTGCTGCCGGCATATGACAACAATGTCAAGATCCTCGTTCGTTCTGAGGATGGCAGCACGCTGAATACGACCAACGTACAGTTCAATGTGGAAGCGGAAGAAGCAGACAAGAGCGAACTGGACGCATACATGAACAGCGCGCCGGTCCAGGAAGCGCTGATGAACGAAAGCAAGTATACCGAAAGCACCTTCTCCGCATTCAGAAGCGCATATGACGCCGCAGCGGCAGTCATGGAAGACGCAGCGGCTTCACAGGATGAGGTCGATCAGGCTTATGCGGCGCTGGTCAGCGCGTTTGAAGGACTTGAGGAAGCCGCCGGCGGTGAAACAGACCGCACCGCGCTGAACGCAGCGATCGCCAAAGCAGAAGCGCTGAATGAAGCAGACTACACAGCAGACAGCTGGGCAGCGATGCAGGAAGCACTGACTGCCGCCAAGACGGTCGCCGCCGATGAAACGGCAGATCAGACAGCCATCGATGCCGCCGCAGACGCATTGACGGCAGCCATCGAGGCACTGGTCGAAGTGGAAGATCCGCAGGATGCGGCAAGCGAAGCAGCCATCCAGGCACTGCGCAACATGGTCGAGAAGGCCGAGGCGCTGGGCTCTGATGATGCAGCGCTGAACGCAGCGATCGAAGCAGCACAGGCCGTACTGGCCAAGGAAACGCCGACCGCGACCGAAGTCGTCACCGCACTGCTCGACCTGAGCGAAGCGATGCAGGCAGTGGATGCCGGTGAAAGCACGGATGCCTTAAGAGCAGATGTGCAGGCGACGATCGACTTCATCACCGAAAACATCCTGACCAACGTGGACAACATCCGTCCGGGCAAGGTACAGGTGCTGGTCAATGCGGTAGAAGCAGCCAAGGCTGTCCTCGCCGATGATCAGGCAACCGCAGAAGAACTGAAAGCAGCAAACGAAGCGATGACCAAGGCAGCCCAGGAGCTGTGGGAGATCGTGACGAAGGCTGAACTGGAAGCACTGATCGAAGCCGCAAACGGTTACCTCGATGGTGACTACACGGCAGAAAGTCTGGAAGCACTGCAGGCAGCGATCGACGCCGCACAGGCCGTAGCGATCAATGATGATGCCACGACGGCAGAAGTCACGGAAGCCATCACGAACCTGAGCAATGCAATCGCGGGACTGGTCAATGAAGCAGGCGTGAACAAGAGCGCGCTCGAATATGAGATCAAGCTCGTGAACGAGATGATCGCCAACCTCGATGACTATGTACCAAGCAGCGTAGAAGGCTTAGCAGATAAGCTGGCAGCCGCACAGCAGGTCTATGATGATGCGAACGCGACCCAGGAAGAGGTCGACGCCGCAACGCAGGCACTGCGTGAAGCGCGCCTGAACGCGAGAACGCTCGCAGACAAGGAAGCGCTCTATGAAGCGCTGGCAGCATACAGCGGATACAGCGAGAACGATTACACGCCTGAGACATGGGCAGCCTTCTATGGCGCATACAACAACGCGCTGAAGCTCTACGATGATCCGGAAGCAACACATGCTGATGTGGACGCAGCAGTGGAAGCACTGAATGCGAAAGCAGACGCACTGGTGGAAGCACCGGCATCACAGGAGCCGAAGGCAGACGCTGAAGTGACGCAGAAGCCGGCACAGTCGGCAGGCAGCACGACAGCGGCCACAGCAGCAGCTGGCGGACTGGCAGCCTTGCTCGTTCTGGGCGCAGGCGCAGCACTGGCACTGAAGCGCAGAAAGGACAATGCACAGGCATAGTCAGACATACGATCATCACTGATCGAATGACACGAGGCACCGGATAGTGCCTCGTTTTCATCAGAAGCGCTTTACAAATGCGATATGCCGGTGTTATACTGAATACGCATAAAATAAAACTTCGGGGCAGAGTGAAATTCTCGACTGGCGGTAAACTCCGCGAACCTTCGGGCCGAACCGGTGAAACTCCGGTAGCAACAGTTAAAGTCTGGATGAAAGAAGTTGAATGGATCGTTTTTCCTATGCGCTGCCATAGGAGAGACCGCATCATCAAACGTGTCTGGAAGCTTTTATTTTAGGCACGTTTTCTTTGTTTTTCGGGAGGTGCGGTTATGATGAACATGACGACAAAGAAAATCACGACGCTGGGCATGCTCTGCGGCCTGGCGGTCATCGTCAACCTGCTCATTCACTTTCCTCTGATCCCATCAGTGGAGTTTCTGAGCTATGACGCTAAAGATGTGATCATCGTGATCGGCGGCTTTATCTACGGAGCGGGCTCTGCCTTCATCATGAGCGTCATCACATCGCTGCTGGAGATCATGTATCGCGGCGGCAATCTGCTCGATGTGCTGATGAACGTGATCTCGACCTGCACGTTTGCCTGTGTGGCCGCATGGATCTACAAGCGCGATCATACGCGCAAGGGCGCTTTCCTCGGTCTGGGGATCGGGACCGTGTGCAGCGTCCTCAGCATGCTGCTGTGGAACTATATCGTGACGCCGATCTATTTCGGCATGCCCAGAGAGGCCGTCGTCAGCATCCTGGTTCCCGGCATCCTGCCGTTCAACCTGCTCAAATGCGGGCTGAACACCGGATTGACGCTCTTTCTGTACAAGCCGATCGTCGGGGTCTTCCGCCGGACTTCGCTGGTGGAGCACAGCAGCGGCGGCGATCATGCCATCACGAAGGGAACCGTGCTGATCGGCCTGTTCATCTGCGCGTCAGTCATCTGCTTCATCCTGGGATTCCAGGGCATCATCTAAAGGAGGAACGAACATGAAAAACATCGATTTTAAAACGGCAAAGGCCATCATGGACCAGAAGCTGGGAGAATGGAAGATCATGGCGCTGGCGAGCTGCGCGGATGATTATCCGATGGTGCGCAACGTCAGTTGCATCTTCTACAACGACAAGATCTATTTCAAGACCGACAAAAATTTCAGAAAGACGCAGCAGCTGTTTGTCAATCCTCGTGTCGCAATGTGCTTCAACGGCGTTCAGGTGGAAGGTATCGCTGAAAACAAAGGCTTGGTCATTGAGGAAGAAGGTCGCGTGTTCGAACAAAAATATAAAGAATATTTGTGGCAGAGCTACAACGCATATTCCCATGAAGACAGTGAGATCCTCATCGAGGTGACACCGAAATTTGTAGAGATCTGGGACGAAGATGAGGATCGCAATGCTTTTCAGCTCTTCCTTGACTTTGAGAAAGAAAGTGTGGAATATCGGCCATATGACTGAGAAAACGGGTGCTATCCCGTTTTTTTTCTTTGATCCGCATCGGACAATTTCAGCTGGATGTGAGTTGTATTTCCGCATGCAGAGTGCTACTATGTCTCTGTTCAACACTTGAAGAGAGGAGCCAATCATGCTTGAACTGAAACAGATCGTAAAAGATTATGTAAGCGGCAACGAGACCGTGCACGCGCTGCGCGGCATCACGCTTTCATTTCGCAAAAGTGAATTTGTCTCCATCCTGGGACAGAGCGGATGCGGCAAGACGACCTTGCTCAACATCATCGGCGGGCTGGATCAGTATACCAGCGGTGATCTGATCATCGATGGCCGATCCACCAAAGATTTCAAAGATAAAGACTGGGATAATTACCGCAACCATTCCATCGGTTTCGTCTTCCAGAGCTACAATCTGATCCCGCATCAGAACGTGCTTTCCAATGTGGAGCTGGCCCTGACGCTTTCCGGTGTATCCCGGGAAGAGCGCCGCCGCCGTGCCATCGAAGCATTAGAGAAAGTAGGCCTGAAGGATCAGCTGTACAAAAAGCCCAATCAGATGAGCGGTGGACAGATGCAGCGTGTGGCCATTGCCCGTGCCCTGGTCAATGACCCGCAGATCCTGCTGGCCGATGAGCCGACCGGCGCGCTTGACAGCGCGACCAGCGTGCAGATCATGGACCTGCTCAAGGAGATCGCGAAAGACCGGCTGGTCATCATGGTCACTCATAATCCGGAACTGGCGCAAAAGTATTCCACCCGCATCATCCGGCTGCTTGATGGCGAAGTGATGGATGACAGCGATCCCTTCGATGGAAGCCAGATGAATGAGACCGAAACGAAAGCGCCGGGCCGTCGCACATCGATGTCATTTGCGACCGCGCTCTCTTTGAGCCTCAACAATCTGATGACCAAGAAGGCTCGCACGTTCCTGACCGCGTTTGCCGGGAGCATCGGCATCATCGGCATCGCCTTGATCATGTCTTTATCCAGCGGTGTGCAGGCCTATATCAATGGGGTGGAGCGCGACACTTTATCCGCTTACCCGATCACCATCGAAGGCAGCTCGATGGACATGAGCGCCATGATGGAAGCAATGCTGGGCATCAGCGGCGATGAGGAACGTGCCGATGATGGAAAGATCCATTCCAAGCCGATGATCAATGATATCTTGGAGACAATGTCGGAAACGATGGAATCCAATAATTTGGAAGCCTTCCGCACTTATTTGCAAAGCGATGATTCTGCGATCAAAGATCATGCCAAAGCCATCGAATACGATTATCCGCTGACGCTCAATGTGTACAATGAGAATGGCGAAGGCGGGCTGGTACAAGTCAGTCCGAACACCCTGATGGATGAGCTCGGATTCGGAACCATGAGCGAGATGAGCGCATCTTTCATGGGGTCACAGGCATCTTCACAAAATGAAGTATGGAACCGCCTGCCAGACAACGAGACCCTTCGTGATGAAGAATACCATCTGGTGAACGGCCGCTGGCCGCAGGAATGGAACGAAGTCGTGCTGGCAGTCGACGAAGATATGGAGATCACCGATTTTGCCCTGTACTCACTGGGACTGATGGATCAGCAGGAAGTCGTGGATAATTTTCACGCGCTGCAAAATGGCGGGGAAGTGAGCGATGTCGAAGCCAAAGAATATACGCCGGAAGAATTGCTGGGCATGGAATTCAAGCTGGTGCTCAACAGTGACCTGTACCAGAAAAGCGGCGATCTGTGGATCGATATGAGCGAGGACGATGATTTTGTGGCAGAAGCGGCAGCGCAGGGCGAAACGATCCGCGTCGTCGGTATCATCCAGCCAAGCGAAGGCACATCCAGCGGACGTGAGCTGGGCGGGGTTTACTATACTTCTGCCATGCAGCGATATGTGATCGAGCAGGCGGAAAACGCGCAGATCGTACAGGATCAGAAAGCGGATCCGGACACCAACGTGTTCACCGGCACACAGTTTGGCTCTGATGAATCATTGGACATGTCTTCACTGACTGCCGAACAGCGCATGCAGTTTGCGGCGATGAGCGAGCAGGAGCTGGCGCAGTTCATGAGCGATTACAGCGAGAACATGAACGCCACCTATGAGTCAAACCTCGAAAAAATGGGCGCCATCGATCTGGAGAAGCCCAGCGCCATCAGCATCTATGCGAACAGCTTTGAAGACAAGGAAGCCATTTCCGCGTTGATCGATGATTACAATGAAGCCCAGCAGGATGCGGGCAATGAAGCCGATGTGATCACCTACAATGATGTGGTGGGCACGATGATGGAATCGGTGACGTCCATCATCGACATGATCAGCTATGTGCTGATGGCCTTTGTCAGCGTATCTCTGATCGTCTCCAGCATCATGATCGGGATCATCACTTATATCTCCGTGCTGGAGCGCACCAAGGAGATCGGCATCCTGCGCGCCATCGGCGCCAGCAAGAAGGACATCTCGCATGTGTTCAATGCGGAGGCCTTCATCATCGGTCTGATTTCCGGGTTGATCGGCATCGGGGTGACGCTGCTGCTGAATATCCCGATCTCGGCGATCGTCGAGCATCTGGCCGGCGTGGCCGGCATCGCGCAGCTGCCTGCCGCCGGCGGCGTGATCCTGGTCATCATCTCACTGCTGCTGACGACCATTGCCGGCTTGATCCCTTCCCGCATCGCTTCCCGCAAAGACCCGGTCGAAGCGCTGCGCACAGAATAAGCATGTAAAAAGCAGGCATCGCCTGCTTTTTACAATTCATGTTCTGTATATTCGACGTCGATGATATCTTTTCTGCTGTTTCCGCTGCCAGATGTCTGCGCTCCGCTGTCATGTGGCTCCTGACCAACGCCGCTGTAGGCTTTCCGCGTACGTCTGTATTGCACAAAAGAATAGGCGGCATAGAGGACGACGCCGATCAGCAGCAGTCCGGGAACATAGAACAGGACGCTTTGCAGGACCAGCATGATCAGCAGCAGATAAATCAGATACACACGATCACACCCCTTTTTCTGCTTGTCATGCTCTTAATTATACCGGAAAGCGCGGATTATGCACGTGATTTGAATCATTCACATAATTTCGCAAAATCGGCGCTTTTTTTCGAGGGATGACGCGATTTCGTCGTATAATGGTTACTGAGGTGATGGAATGAAGCTGCTGAGATGGGTTTCCTCAGAAGAATGGAGATGGCTGCTCTGGTATCGCTCCCTGAGTCCGGAACAGCGCAAAGCCTTTCGCAGGATCACGCAGCTGCTGCGGCAGATCAGCAGCTGACCGACTCTTCCGTTATCCATACCGTTTTTGCCCTATGCGCTGGTCTGCTTGTCATGATGTGCTATAGTGTAGACAGATGGTGAGTGCAGAAGGCAGGTGATGTGACAGATGAAACTGTATCTGAACATAACGAGGCGATTCCTTTACATTTAAGTGCGGTATGCTTCGGACATATCATAACAGGAAAAAAGAGATCCGGATCCGGGTCTCTTTTACATGAGCGCTGCTGTTTCGTCTCGTTCGCCGATCAGCTGCTCGAGGATATCTGCCGCCATGTTCACCGTCGACAGACAGCGTACCTGCTCATCGAACTGGACCGGCTTGATCCTGGCGCATACCCTGGCGCCTGCGGCTCGCTCAAAGTCGGCGATCATCTGCTGCACGAGCGGCTGCAGGGCAGGACAGTCATGCGCTTTGTCCCTGACCGTCATCCTGGAGATAACGCAGATCGCCGCTGATAAGGCGCCGCAGACATCGCCGCACTGCATGCCGCCTCCAAATCCGGACACCATCCGCATGTCTGCTTCGCTCATGCCAAGCTGCCACTGTTCATTGGCCGCGTGGATGATGCACTCCGCACAGTTGTATCCATTCAGATACCAGCGTGCTGCCTGTTCTTTTAACATTGATGACACCTCCGTTGATGTGCCGCACGGACGCAGCACGTCTGGAAACGACTATACGCCCGGCAGCTGTTCCTGTCAACGGGGAAGCAGGAGGATGAAATAGTTTTTTTCTATGCCTTCCTATTCAATATAAGTATTTGTGATGATGAAAAAGATGCATTATACTGTAAAAGAAGAAGGCAGGAGGATGAACTATGCATGCCAGTAAAGAGCAACAGGAGCTGATCGCCAACCTGCAGGCGGCAGGATGCTCAGGATCATGTATCCGCACGTTCCTGCGCCTGTCACAGGAAGGGCGGGAAGAAGAGCAGCTGGAGCTGTTGAAACGGCATCGGTGCTGGCTGCTGGAAGAAGTGCATCGGGATGAAGCGTGCCTTCAGGAACTGGATGCCCTGCTGGAAAAGGAAAGAAAGAAGAGATGAAAGGGGAATGCATATGGAATATCGAATGCTGCCGCATGGCGGAGAGCGCATCAGCGTGATCGGGCTGGGGACGAGCTCTCTTGGCGAGGCAGATGAACAGGAGATCATCGAAACCGTCCGTATGGCGCTGGATCATGGCATCAACTACATCGATATGGCCAGCGGGCATGCCGCGACGTTTTCAGGCGTGGGGAAGGCCATTGCCGAGCGCAGGGATCAGGTCTATCTGCAGATCCATTTCGGCGCGGACTACACCAGCGGGGAGTATGGCTGGACCACCGATCCAAAGAAGATCAAGGCAGCCGTTGCCTGGCAGCTGGATAAGCTGCAGACCGACCATATCGATTTCGGCTTCATCCACTGCATCGATGAGGAAAGCGATCTGCGCACCGTGCAGGAAAACGGCATCATCGACGCCATCCTGGAGCTGAAGCGCGGGCCGTCCGCCACATCGGCTTATCTTCCCATACGCCGGCGCTGGTCAACAAAGTGCTGGATATGGGCATCCTCGATATGGTGATGTTCAGCATCAATCCGGCCTATGACAACCGGCACGGGGAGTATGCCTATGGAGAAGCTGATGAGCGATTCGCCCTGTATCAGCGCTGTGCCAAGGAAGGGGTAGGTATTTCGGTCATGAAGCCATTCTGCGGCGGTCAGCTGCTGGATGCGGCCAAATCCGTGTTCCCCAAGGCGCTGAGCAAGATCCAGTGCCTGCAATACGCCCTCGATCAGCCGGGCGTCATCACGGTGCTGCCGGGAGTGCGTGACCGCAGGGATCTGCGCGAGCTGCTCGCTTATTGCGGCGCTTCCCAGCAGGAAAGGGATTATTCCGTGCTCGCACAGTTTGATGCGGTGCAGCAGAAGGGACGCTGCGTCTATTGCCGGCACTGTCATCCATGTCCGGCCGGCCTGGACATCGCGCTGATCCACAAGTATCATGACCTCGCTGTGCTGGGGGATGGACTGGCAGCGGATCATTATCATCACCTGGATAAAAAAGCGTCGGACTGCATCCGCTGCGGACATTGCTCGTCCCGCTGCCCTTTTGGCGCAGATCCGATGAAGAAGATGGAAGAGATCAAGGCCTATTTCGGCGAATGATGATGGAGGGAAAACGATGAAGCAAAACATGAAGAACCTGACGCTCAGCGCCATGTTTCTGGCGCTTGGGCTCGTCCTGCCGTTTCTGACAGGACAGATCCCGCAGATCGGCAGCATGCTGCTGCCGATGCATATTCCCGTGTTTCTCTGCGGGCTGATCTGCGGCTGGCAGTATGGCGGATTGATCGGCGCGATCCTGCCGCCGCTGCGTTACGCGCTGTTCGGCATGCCGATCTTATATCCGACCGGCATCGCCATGATGGCTGAGCTGGCCACCTATGGCATCGTGGCCGGATTCCTGTATCAGCGTTCTCGCTGGCAGTGTCTGCGCGCGCTCTACCGCGCCATCATCACGGCCATGGTCAGCGGGCGCGCGGTGTGGGCGCTGGCTGAGATCGCCTTGCTCGGCATATCCGCGGACGGGTTCACCTGGCAGATGTTCATCTCCGGTGCGCTGCTCAATGCGATCCCCGGCATCATCGTCCAGCTGATCCTGCTTCCGGCCGTCATGGTCGCGCTGAACCGCACCGGACTGGTCCGTTTCCACAAGGATATCGCATCACAGACACGCTAAGACAGCGTCGTGTCTGTTTTTTTCATCGATGGAGAAGAGAGGAGGATGACGACGAGGAAAGAATTGCAGCTTCGCCAAGCGCGGAAAGAAGATACGGCGCTGATCCTGAGCTTTATCCGGGAGCTGGCCCGTGATGAAAAGCTGGAACATGAGGTCGTCGCCGATGAAGCGCTGCTGGAACAATGGCTGTTTGAACGCAAGACGGCAGAGGTGATCTTTGCATCATGGGAAGGAAAGGAAGTCGGATTCGCACTGTATTTCTACAATTTTTCCACGTTTCTGGGGCGCGGGGGCATCTATCTGGAAGAACTCTATGTCAAGGCGGAATACCGCGGGCGAGGGATCGGTACGGCCATGTTCCGCCGGCTGGCGGCCATCGCGCGCAAGCAGGGCTGCGGCCGTCTGGAATGGTGGTGCCTGGACTGGAACCGCCCCAGCATCGATTTCTATCTTTCGCTGGGCGCGGAGCCGATGTCGGCGTGGACCGTATACCGCATCAGCGGCAGCACGCTGACGCGGCTTGCGCAGGAAGACGAGGAATGAGCCCGTTCCCTGCGAGAAAAACGATAATTTTAGCACTCCGGGGTTGACGGTGCTAACCGATTGCGTTATACTTTTAGCAGACTTTGATAAAGAGTGCTAAGGAGGAATGTTTCATGAGCAAGAAACAGTTTAAAGCCGAATCGAAGCGTCTGCTGGATCTGATGATCAATTCCATTTATACGCACAAGGAGATCTTCCTGCGTGAGCTGATCTCCAATGCCAGCGACGCCATCGACAAGTTATATTATCAGTCCCTGACGGAAGGGTATGCGGACGTAGACCGCGATGCCTTTGAGATCCATATCGACGTGGACCGCGATGCACGCACCCTGACCATCCGCGACAATGGTCTGGGCATGTCTGCCGAAGAGCTGGAGGAAAACCTGGGCACGATCGCCAAGAGCGGATCGCTGGCGTTCAAGCAGAAGCTGGAGGAAGGAAAAGACAGCGATGTCGACATCATCGGACAGTTCGGCGTCGGGTTCTATTCTGCCTTCATGGTGGCGCAGGACGTGGAGGTCATCTCCCGCAAATACGGCGAGGAACAGGCCCATCGCTGGACGAGCAACGCCACGGACGGCTACACCATCGAGGATTGTGAGAAAGAGGGCTGGGGAACGCAGATCACCCTGCATCTGAAAGAGAACAGCGACGATGAAAACTATGACGAGTATCTGGCGCAGTATGAGATCGAGCGTCTGATCCGCAAATACTCAGACTATATCCGTTATCCGATCCGGATGGAGGTCGAGGAACAAAAGCGCATCGAAGAGGAAAACGCCGATGAGAATGCGGAACCGAAATATGAAACGATCATCGAGACGAAGACGCTCAATTCCATGATCCCGCTGTGGAAGCGGAACAAGAGCGAGATCACGAAGGAAGAGTACGACAATTTCTATAAGGATAAATTCATGGATTACACCGATCCGCAGAAGGTGATCCATTTCAGCGTGGAGGGCAATGTCAGCTTCACCGCTCTGCTGTTCATCCCGGGCAAGGCGCCGATGAACTACTATTCTCAGGATTACAAGAAGGGGCTGCAGCTGTACAGCCGCGGCGTGTTCATCATGGATAAGGCCGAGGAGCTGATCCCGGAGCATTTCCGTTTCGTCAAGGGTCTGGTCGATTCTCAGGACCTCTCCCTGAACATCTCTCGTGAGATGCTCCAGCATGACCGTCAGCTGAAGGTCATCGCCAACCGCATCGAGAAGAAGATCAAGTCCGAGCTGTTGCTCATGCTGAGAAATGAGCGTGAGGAATACGAGAAGTTCTGGGAGAACTTCGGCCTGCAGATCAAGTTCGGCGTCTATAATGACTATGGTTCCCACAAGGAGCTGCTGCAGGATCTGCTGATGTTCTATTCCTCCCATGAGAAGAAGCTCGTTACGCTGGATGAATACATCGCCCGCATGCCGGAGGACCAGAACTATATCTACTTCGTTTCCGGAGAGAATGTCGACAAGATCGACCGCATGCCGATGGTGCAGTCAGTAAAGGCCAAAAATTATGAGATCCTGTATCTGACCGACAATGTCGATGAATTTGCCCTGCAGGCGCTGTCTTCCTATAAGGAGAAGCAGTTCAAGAACATCTCTCAGGGCGATCTCGATCTGGCCAGCGAGGAAGAAAAGAAGGAGATCGAACAGAAGGCAGAAGAAAACAAGGATCTGCTTTCTGACATCAAGGATGCGCTGAAGGACAAGGTATCCGAAGTCAAGATCTCCACTCGCCTGGTCGATGATCCGGTCTGCATGTCCACGGATGAAGGCATGTCTTTTGAGATGGAGAAGGTGCTTTCCGCTATGCCTGAGGGCAATCCGTTTGGCATGAAGGCGACCCGCATCCTGGAGATCAATCCGAATCATCCGATCTTTGCGGCGCTGCAGAAGGTCTATGCTAAGGACAAGGAAGCAGTCAAAGAGTATGCCGATGTGCTGTACACTCAGGCGATGCTCATCGAGGGCTTCCCGGTCGATGATCCGATGGAGTATTCCCGCAAGGTCTGCGATTTTATGGTCAAAGCGGCAGAATGAGGATGAACGGTGCGCGAAACGCGCACCGTTTTTGCAATTGTGGGAGAAAAATGGGAATAATGGTTGACAATCGTGTCTGGTACGCTATAATAATTGACATATCACAGGAGATTAGAGGAAGCAGTGCATCAGAGTAGCGCGCGGAGCCGGCGGGCGAGGAAACGCGTGAAAGGTAACCACTGCCGAAGGAGGCATGCCGGCGGGCAGAATCCTGGGGCTGCAGGAAACACTTGCAGCACTCCTTCATTTCGATGAAGAGGCGCTATTAGAGGATCGGTAGAAGAAAGCGGAGCCGTGCTAATAGCACGGCTCCTGTCGTATAGGAAAGAGGAGGAAAAGAAGATGTGGAAAAAATTTGGAACGATGCTTTGTGCGTCGGCGATGGTGCTGACGCTGGCTGGCTGCGGCGGCAGTGAGCAGCCTGAGGAAGACAGCACCTTCGTGGTCGGGATGGAATGCGCGTATGCGCCGTTCAACTGGCAGAGCAGCAATCAGACAGATTCATCCGTCCTGCTGGAAAGCGGCGGATATGCGGACGGCTATGATGTCATGATCGCGAAGAACATCGCCGATCAGCTGGGCAAGGAACTGGTCATCAAGCAGGTCAGCTGGGACAGCCTGATCCCGGCGCTGGGCACCGGAGACATCGATGCGGTCATCGCCGGCATGACGGCCAATGCGGACCGTGAGGAGTCCGCGGATTTCACCACGCCGTATTATGATTCACAGGGCATGATCATGATCGTGCGCAAGGACAGCGAAGAAGCGTCCTATACGGATATCCAGCAGTTCAGCGGCAAGAATGTCGTCGGACAGAACGGAACGAACTATGACGAAGTGATCGATCAGATCGAAGGCGTCAATCACATCACGCCGAAGCGCACTTATGCCGAGATGGTGCTGGCGCTGCAGGCGGGAGACGTGGATGGCATCACTGCTGAGATCGCCGTCGCAGAAGGCGTCGTTGCGGCCAACCCGGATCTGACGTATATCACCTTTGATGAAGGAAAAGGCTTTGAGGCCGATACGACCGTATCCATCGCCCTGAAGGAAGGCAGCCGCGACGGCGAGCTGTTCAACGCCGTACAGGACGCGCTGGACAATATCGATCAGGATACGAGAAAGGCATACATGCAGAAGGCGGTTGAGATCCAGCCGGCTGAATAAGAGAAAGCAGGTAGACTATGACATTTGATTTGCTGAAATGCTGGCAGATTTTTCAGGAAAATATCGTGATGTTCATGTCCGGCGTACAGGTGACGCTCATCTATGCGATCATCGGCACGGTGGCCGGATTCATCATCGGGCTCATCCTCGGCGGGATCCGCGCCTTAGAGATCAATGATTCGGACAGTGCTGCCGTCAAGGTGCTCAAGCGCATCGGCCGTCTGTTCACGAGCCTTTATATCTGGGTGTTTCGCGGCACGCCGATGATGGTGCAGGCGATGTTCCTGTATTATGGCCTGCAGCCGATCATCGGCTGGGATGGACCGACAGCCGGATTGTTCGTCATTTCCATCAATACCGGCGCGTATATGGCCGAGATCATCCGCTCCGGCCTGCAGTCGGTCGACAGCGGTCAGAGCGAGGCGGCCAAGAGTCTGGGCATGTCCACACTGCAGACGATGGTGAACATCATCTTCCCGCAGGCGATCCGCAACGCCTTCCCATCCATCGGCAACCAGCTGATCGTCAACATCAAGGACAGCTCGATGCTGAGCGTGATCTGGGTGCTGGACCTGTTCTTCCAGAGCCAGTCCTTGGCCGGAAGCAACTATCGCCCGGTGGAGACGTATTTCGTGGCGACCGTGCTTTATCTGATCCTGACGACCATCGCGACGCTCTTGCTCAACTTTGTCGAGAAGCGCATGAACATGAAATCTGAGACGCGTGATCTCTGCGCGTAAAAGGAGGCCGGAACATGGAAACAGTAATCGAGATCCAACATCTGAAAAAGCATTTCGGCAGCCTGGAAGTGCTCAATGACATCAATTTCAGCGTGCAGAAGGGAGAAGTCGTCACGGTGATCGGCTCCAGCGGCAGCGGAAAGTCTACGATGCTGCGCTGCATCAACATGCTGGAGACGCCGAGCGGAGGCAATATCCTCTTTCATGGGAAAGACATTTCCGCCAAAGGCGCAGATGTCAATCAGTACCGTTCCCGGGTAGGGATGGTGTTCCAGAACTTCAACCTCTTCAGCAATAAGAACGTGCTGGAGAACTGCGTCATCGGACAGATGAAAGTGCTGAAGAAGAGCCGGGCAGAAGCGGAAGCGAGGGCCATGACCTATCTGAAGAAGGTAGGGATGGACGCGTTTGCCCGCGCCGGCAGCGTACAGCTTTCCGGCGGACAGAAGCAGCGTGTGGCCATCGCCCGTGCGCTGTGCATGCAGCCGGAGGTGCTGCTCTTTGACGAACCGACCAGCGCCCTTGACCCGGAGATGGTCGGCGAGATCCTTGATGTCATGAAAGAGCTGGCCAGGGAAAAGATGACCATGGTCATCGTCACGCATGAAATGGGCTTTGCCAGAGATGTGTCAGACCGCGTCGTCTTCATGGACAGCGGCGTCATCGTCGAAGAGGGAAGCCCGGAGGAGATCTTCGGTCATCCGAAGAACGAACGGACGAGGACATTCCTGAGCCGTTATCTGAACGCGCGTAAAAGCGATTAAATAAAGATGAGCCATCCACGCTGTGGATGGCTCATTGCTTTGTCTGGAGCGTCTTGCGGTAGTCTCTGGGCAGGATGCCGGCGCAGTCTTTGAAGGCCCGCGCAAACTTGCTCTGTGATTCATAGCCCAGCCTGGCGGCGATCTCCGCGATGCTCAGCGCAGGATCCTGCAGCATGATCATCGCCTGCTGCATGCGGTATTCCTTCATGTATGCTGCGATCGGCATGCCGTAGACCGCCTTGAACGCAGACTTGAGCGTGGATGTGTTGATCAGGAAGCGGTGCGAGAGCTCTTCGATCGTATAGCGCTGCTGCACATGATCGATCAGAAAATCGTGCATCTGCTGGATGATGGCCGTCTGCTCAGTGTTCCATTCGCTGACGGCCTTCTGCTGCGTTGGATCAAGCTCAGCCAGATAAGCGAACAGCTCCATGATCTTGATCTGATGCAGGAAGGGCGAGATGGAAGCGCGGTGGAAGAGGACCGAGAAGATGCTGTCGATCTGCGGACTGCGCGCCAGCGAGAATACCTGGTGGCAGCAGTAACGCTGCTGCAGCGCGTCGATCTGGATGCCGTTTCGTTCCAGGATGGCGCTGAGCCTTGGGGAGATGGCGGGGAAGTCCACCGTGATCTGGATGCCCATATACCAGCCGGAGGGAAAGCGCATGAGCGAATCTGCGCAGCAGTCCATCGGCTGAATGGCGAGGTCGCCGGCACCCAGGTAGACGGTGCTGCCGCTTTTCATGTCCCATCCTACCCTGCCCTGATGGCAGTAATTGATCTCCAGCACATGGGGGAGCGGGCGGTGCGTAAAGCGCACGCTGCCGCCTTGAAAACAGTTGTATTCCAGCATGACGCCGTCAAAGACCGCATAGGGCTCGATGATGCCTTTTCCTTTGGTCTGCGCCTGCCGCGGCACGCAGCCGCTCTCGCTGATGATCTGGACGGTGCCTGCCGGCACGCGCTTTAGCCGCTGTGCCAGCGCATGGATATCCTGTTTCATACGCGGCGCTCCTGCGGACAGGTGATGTCCAGCAGATCCTCGATCATCTGATGGAGGAAGCGCGCTTCTTTCGTATCGGCCGCGCGATAATAGACCTCTTTGCCTTCCCTGCGGCTGACGATGAGCGCACAGGCGCGCAGGCGGCGAAGGTGATGCGAGATCGCGGCGCTGCTCATCTCCATAAGCGCGGCGATCTCCTGCACACACTCTTCCCGGTGGCAGAGGATCCAGAAGATCCGGATACGGGTCTCATCGCTGAGCTGGCGGAACAGCTCGCAGACCATCCTGAAGTCCGTATGCTGAGAAACAGAGATGATCTCCTGTTTTTCTTTGTTCATGTCATCAACTCCTGCGTCTATTATAGCATAGACGAAATGATCCGTTTGGAAACAAAAAGCGCCCGAACAGAAAGAGCGCCCGCACAGCGCTTGCAATTCCTGTCGCTGACCGGTATAGTAAGATTGTCAATTAAATACATGTTTAATTGATGAAATGAAAGGCGAATAACGGAAAGAAGGATGAGATGATGAACAAAAAGCAAAAGAAGATGCTGGCGCGCATACTCATTGCGGCCGCGCTCATGATCATGCTGCATTTCGTGCCGGCGGAAGGGGCGGTCAGGTTTCTTTTGTACATGATCCCCTATCTGGTGATCGGTTATGATATCTTGATCAAGGCGTTCAAGGGCATATGCAACCGGCAGGTGTTCGATGAGAGCTTTCTGATGGCGGTCGCGACCATCGGTGCCATCGCCCTGGCCGTCACGGACAACGGGGATTATACGGAGGCCATCGCCGTCATGCTGTTTTATCAGATCGGCGAATGGTTCCAGAGCTATGCGGTCGGCAAGAGCCGCCGCAACATCAGCGAGCTGATGGACATCCGCCCTGATCATGCCAATGTGGAGCGGAACGGCAGGCTGGAGCAGGTCGATCCTGACGAAGTGGAGATCGGCACGCACATCATCGTGCGTCCCGGGGAAAAAGTGCCGATCGACGGCGTCGTCGTCGAGGGGACGTCCACGCTGGATACGGCTGCGCTGACCGGAGAGAGCATTCCCCGCGATGTCTGTGCGGGCGAGGAGGTCGTCAGCGGCTGCATCAACATGAGCGGGGTGCTGACGATCCGCACCACCAGGGAATTTGGGGAATCCACGGTGTCCAAGATCCTGGATCTGGTGGAGAATGCCAGCTCACGCAAGTCACGCTCTGAGGCGTTCATCACCCGCTTCGCGCGGGTGTATACGCCGGCGGTCTGCATCAGCGCGCTGGCGCTGGCCCTGCTTCCGCCTTTGGTGCTCATGCTCAGCGGCGCTCAGCCGCAGTGGGGCTCATGGATCTACCGCGCGCTGACCTTCCTGGTCATCAGCTGTCCGTGCGCGCTCGTCATCAGCATCCCCCTGAGCTTCTTCGCCGGTATCGGCGGCGCGAGCAATGCGGGGATCCTGATCAAGGGCTCCAACTATCTGGAAACGCTGTCTCAGGCCAAGACCGTCGTCTTTGATAAGACAGGCACGCTGACCAAAGGCGTATTCGCGGTCAATGCCATCCATCACAGCATCATCGACGAGCATCAGCTTATCGAATATGCGGCGCTGGCCGAAAGCGCTTCTTCTCATCCCATCAGTCAGTCGCTGCAGAAGGCTTATGGACAGGAGATCGACCGTACGCGGGTGCGCGAGGTGAAGGAGATCAGCGGCAAGGGCATCACGGCACTCGTCGATGGGATCAGGGTGGCTGCCGGAAACGGGAAGCTGATGGATGAGCTGGGCATCTCTTATCAGGAATGTCACAGCGTCGGCACCATCGTCCATATGGCGCTCGATGGCAGATATGCGGGTCATATCGTCATCTCCGATCTGATCAAGCCGACATCGGCACAGGCGGTGCAGGCGCTTCGCCGCTGCGGCGTGAACCGCATCGTCATGCTCAGCGGCGACAAGGAAGAAACGGCGCAGGCCATCGGCCGCGAACTGGGCATCGACGAAGTATATGGCGGACTGATGCCGGATGACAAGGTGACAAAGGTGGAGGAGCTGATCGCCTCCCGCCGCGGGGACAAGGAAAAGCTCGTGTTCGTGGGAGATGGGATCAACGATGCGCCGGTGCTCTCTCGGGCCGATATCGGCATCGCGATGGGCGCGATGGGCGCGGATGCGGCCATCGAGGCAGCCGATGTGGTGCTGATGGATGACGATCCCCTGAAGATCGCCAAAGCGATCCGCATCGCGCGCAAATGCCTGCGCATCGTCCGGGAGAACATCGTGTTCGCCATCGGCATCAAGCTGATCTGCCTGCTGCTGGGGGCACTGGGCATCGCCAACATGTGGCTGGCCATCTTCGCTGATGTGGGCGTCATGATCATCGCCGTGCTCAACGCTATCCGCGCGCTCTTTGTCCGAAAACTATAAAAAGATGCTTCGGCATCTTTTTATAGATTATAGATATGATTGGCTATAACATATAAGTATTTGCTATGCGGAGAGAAGGAGCGTATACTGCAGGTGGAAAGCGGGGAACGCCATTTGAGAGAGAACGATATGCAGAAACTGGCAGAGCGTCTGCGTCAGTGCGGATGCAGCGATCGCGCTGTCGGCGGCCTTCTGCGGATGCGGGAGGAAAGTGATCCGCGCCGCAGGGTGAGAAACATCATACGGTGCCGCTGTCATGTCCAGGAACAGATCTGTCAGACGGAAAGAAAGATCAGCTGCCTGGATTTTCTGATCTACCGACTGTCGCGCAGGCGCAAGACACGCAAGCGCTGAGGAAACAGATCAGGATCATGAGGCGTTTTGCGGTATGCGGCGCCCTCGGGAGGGGAAGAATGTGGAACAGAAGCAATCAGTGCGGGCACTGCTGCAGCGCGATGCCCCGCTTACGAAAAAGGCGCAGCTGCGTGCGCTGATCCAGCTGAGCCTGCCAGCCATCTTCGCTCAGCTGACATCGATCATGATGCAGTATATCGATGCGGCGATGGTCGGCGCGCTGGGCGCAGAGGCTTCAGCGGCGATCGGCGTCGTATCGACGAGCACATGGCTGCTGAGCGGGCTGTGCACCGCCGCTGCCAGCGGCTTTTCGGTTCAGGTGGCCCAGCGCATCGGCGCCGCAGATGAGCAAGGCGCGCGCAGCGTGGTGAAGCACGGCCTCCTCATCACTTTGCTCTTTGCGCTGGCGCTGTCCTTTGCCGGCAGTATGATCAGCTCTTTTCTGCCTGGCTGGCTGGGCGCTGATCCTTCGCTGCACGCGGATGCTTCAGGCTATTTTCTGATCTATGTGTGCGCGCTGCCCTTTCTGCAGATGAGCCTGCTGGGCGCATATCTGCTGCAGTGCAGCGGCGACATGAAGGTCCCCAGCATCCTCAATGCTTCCATGTGCGGGCTTGATGTGATCTTCAACCTGATCTTCATCCGCTGCTTCGGTGTGCTGGGTGCGGCCATGGGGACGGCGCTGGCTCAGGGGGTCGTGGCGGTCATGATGCTGTATGCCGCGCTGGTGCGCTCACCGCAGCTTCATCTGCGCCGGGGCGAGCGCTTTGTCTTTGACTGGCAGATCGTGCGCGGGATGCTGGGCATCAGCCTGCCGATGGCGCTGGAGCATGCGGCATTGTGCGGCGCGCAGATCGCCTCCACCCGCATCATCGCGCCGCTGGGCACGGTATCGATCGCGGCCAATTCCTTTGCGGTGACCGCAGAGAGCCTGTGCTATATGCCGGGCTATGGGATCGGCAATGCGGCGACGACCGTGGTCGGACAAAGCGTCGGCGCCCGCCGCAAGGACCTGGCGCGCAGCTTTGCCAACCTGTCGGTCATCCTGGGCATCGGGGTGATGAGCGCGATGGCGGTCATCATGTACGCTCTGTGCCCCATGGTGTTCGCGCTGCTGACACCGGATGCGCAGGTGCGCGTGCTGGCGGCAGAAGTGCTGCGGCTCGAATTGTTCGCAGAGCCGCTCTATGCGGCCAGCATCGTCGTCTCCGGCGCACTGCGCGGGGCAAGAGACACGCTGATCCCCAGCCTGCTCAATCTGGTGAGCATCTGGGGCGTGCGCATCCCGCTGTCGCTGTGGCTGGTCGGCCCCATGGGCCTGGCCGGCGCATGGATCGCCATGGCCGTGGAGCTGTGCGTGCGCGGCATCCTGCTGCTCATCCGCCAGCTGCGCGGACGCTGGCTTGATATCATCGAACAGAAACCGCTTGAGAAAGGAATGATGAGATGAAAACGATAAAACGAGTGATCGCGCTGTTCAGCGCTGCCTGTGTCCTGGCAGCCTGCGGCGCTTCAGACGCTGCCTCAGCTGATCAGCTGACGCAGATCCAGGATAAAGGCGTGATCGTGATCGGGACGGAAGGGACCTATGCCCCCAACAGCTATCATGATGAAGAGGGGAATTTGACCGGGTTTGACGTGGAGGTCGGCCGGCTGATCGCCAGGGAGCTCGGCGTGGAAGCGCAGTTCGTGGAGAGCAGCTGGGATTCGCTGTTTGCCGCCATGGACTCCGGCCGCGTGGACATCGTCATCAATGAGGTGGAAGCAAATGAAGAACGGGCAGAAAAATATGATTTTTCCCAGCCTTACACGTATGTGCACGGGGCGCTGATGGTCCGGGACGATGAGGAGTCCGTCACCGGCTTTGCGGATCTTGAGGGAAAGCGCGCTGCGCAGAACCTGACGAGCAGCTGGGGAGAGCTGGCAGAAAGCTATGGCGCGCAGCTGGTCGGCGTGGACTCGATGGATCAGTCGATCCAGCTGCTGGAAAGCGGCCGTGCCGATGTGACGCTGAATTCCGAGACGGCATTCGGCGATTATCTGAAGAAGCATCCGGATGCGCCGGTGAAGATCGCGGCAAGGAGCGAAACGACCACATCCAGCGTCATCCCGGTGCGCAAGGGCAGCACCGCACTGCTGGAGGCCATCGATGAGGCGCTGGATGCGCTTCGTGACTCAGGCGAGCTCAGCGCGCTGTCTCAGCGTTATTTCGGCATGGATGTCACACAGGAGTAGGGTATGGACGGACGCACCATCGCTTTGCTGATCGATTCCTTCTGGCAGATCCTGCTCCCGGGACTGACCGTGACGATCCCGCTGACGGCCATCTCCTTTCTGTTCGGGCTGATCATCGCGCTGTTTACCGCACTGGTGCAGATCGCCCATGTGCGTGTCCTCGATCAGCTGGCGCGATTCTATGTTTGGGTGATCCGCGGCACGCCGCTGCTGGTCCAGCTGTTCGTGATCTTTTACGGCCTGCCCAGCCTGGGCGTCACGCTGGATGCGTTTCCTTCGGCGATCATCGTCTTTTCCATCAATACCGGCGCCTATGCGGCGGAGACGATGCGCGCGGCCATCCTGTCGGTGCCCAAGGGACAGATGGAGGCGGGGTATTGCGCTGGTATGACTTATCCGCGCATCATGACGCGCATCATCCTGCCTCAGGCAGCCCGCACGGCTTTTCCGCCGCTGAGCAATTCGCTCATCGGACTGCTCAAGGATACGTCGCTGGCAAGCAACATCACCATCATGGAGATGTTCATGTCCGCCCAGCGCATCGCTGCCCGCACGTATGATTCCTTTGCGCTGTATTGTGAGGTCGCACTCATTTATCTGCTGTTCTGCACGATCCTGACCAAGGTGCAGCGCATCTGTGAAAAGAAGCTGGAACTGAATTGAGGTGAGAATATGCTCAAAGTCAGAGGACTGAAAAAACGCTTTGGCGATCTGCAGGTGCTCAAGGGCATCGATCTGGATGTCCATGAGGGAGATGTCATTTCGATCCTGGGCCCCAGCGGCAGCGGGAAGACGACCTTCCTGCGCTGCCTGGAATTTCTCGAACGGGCGGATGAGGGAGAGCTTACGCTGGATGAGACGAGCATCCGCTTTCCGCATGCGGACCGTCAGCGCATGCTGAAGATCCGCCGGAAATGCGGCTTCGTCTTTCAGGATTACAGCCTGTTCCGCAACCGCACCGCGCTGGAAAACATCAGCGAGGGGCTGATCTATGGCCATGGCATGGACAAAGCGCAGGCGCGTGCGCGGGCAGCTCAGCTGCTCGATCAGGTCAGCATGGGCGCGTATGCCGATCATTATCCCAGCCAGCTCTCCGGCGGGCAGCAGCAGCGCGTCGGCATTGCGCGCGCCATGGCTGCCGATCCGAAGATCATCTATTTTGACGAACCGACCAGCGCCCTGGATCCGGAGCTGACCCAGGAGGTGCTCCAGGTCATGAAGGATCTGGCAGCCAAAGGCATGACCATGGTCATCGTGACCCATGAGATGGCGTTTGCCCGGGAAGTGTCAGACCGGGTGGTCTTCATGGAAAACGGCGTCATCGTCGAAGAAGGCAGCGCGGAGCAGATGTTCAGCGCCCCGCGGCAGGAGCGGACACGTCAGTTTTTGCGTTCAGAAGAGAAGGGAGAAGGATGAGATGATCGATTTTGATTCAGTGATCGAACGGACAGGCACAGACTCCATGAAATGGGATGTTCGAGAAGGGGAGATCTCCATGGGCATCGCGGACATGGATTTCCAAAGCGCGCCCTGTGTGCGGGAGGCCGTTCTCCGCAAGGCGCAGTTCGGCATTTATGGCTATGCCGATGTCCCGCAGGCATATTATGAGAGCTATCAGCGCTGGTGGTCACGCCGTCATGGCTGGACGCCGGACACATCGTGGATGATGTTCAGCACCGGGGTCGTTCCGGCCATCTCCTCGATGGTGCGGAAGCTGACCACGCCGGCAGAGCAGGTGCTGGTCCTTTCCCCGGTCTATCAGATCTTTTATCATTCCATCCTGAACAATGGCCGCTTTGTCGTGAGCAGCCCGCTGGTCTATGCGCAGGATGGCTATCACATCGACTTTGACGATCTGGAAAAAAAGCTCGCAGATCCGCAGACGACGCTGATGATCTTCTGCAATCCGCATAACCCGATCGGCAAGATCTGGGATCGCGAGACGCTGGCGCGCATCGGTGCATTATGCGCCCGTCACCATGTCACGGTGATCAGCGATGAGATCCATTGCGATCTTTGTGCGCCCGGCAAGGAATATGTGCCCTTTGCCTCGGTGAATGAGACCAATGAGCGCATCTGTGTCACCTGCGTATCCGCCAGCAAGGCGTTTAACCTGGCCGGCCTGCAGTCCGCCTGCATCATCGCTGCCGATCCGTTCCTGCGCCATCGGGTATGGCGCGGGCTGAATACCGATGAGGCAGCAGAGCCTAATGTGTTTGCCTGTGACGCGGCGATCGCCGCGCTCACCCAGGGAGAAGCATGGCTGGATGAGCTGCGTGTCTACCTGCAGCAGAACCGGGAAGCGGCAGAGTCGTTTTTGAAGCGCGAGCTGCCGAAGATGAAGGCAGTGCCGGCAGAAGCGACCTATCTGTTATGGCTGGACCTTGGCGCATATGACATCGATGTGGAGGCATTCTGTGCCTTCCTGTATGAGGAGGAAGGGCTGAAGGTCGCCTATGGCGGAGAGTATGGTGAGCAGGGGAAGGATTTCCTGCGCATCAACATGGCGGTGCCGCGCTCGCGGCTGATGGAAGGTCTGCGCCGGCTGAAAGCAGGCGCACAGGCATACAGCAAATAAGAGCCTTTCGGCTCTTACATCTCATCAAGATATTCCTGCAGCTGATGCAGGAATTTTTCTGCTGCCTTCGGCATGATCTGATACTTTTTCCAGACCAGGCATGCCTGGGCGCGCAAGGTCGGCTTCAGCGGCCGGAAACACAGCGGGCTGTCCTTGGTGTTGATCAGCCCGTCAAAAGACAGCGTGTATCCCAGCCCTTCCTCTGCCAGCAGCGAAGCGTTGAAGATCAGGTTGTATGTGGCGGCGACGTTCAGCCTGGCAGGATCGCAGTTCATCCAGCGGCTGATGATGTGGCTGGTCTCTTCCTGCTGTGAGAGGATGAGCGGCTGTCCAATCAGGTCTTCCGGGGTGATGAAAGGGTGATCGGCCAACGGCGCATCCCGGCGCATGAGCACGCCCCACTCATCCTGCAGCGGGATCGGGATCGAATTATAGCGGAGGGGATCGACGGCAGCGTACAGCAGCCCGAAGTCGATCAGTCCCTTGTCCAGCTGCTCCATGACATAGCGCGCGTTGCCGCTGGAGATGTGGCAGTGGATATCCGGGCATTCCTTTTGCAGGTCACAGGCGGCGCGGGCGATGAGCCGCATGATGCGGGTCTCTCCGGCGCCGATGTATACATCTCCGGCGATGGTGTCATCTGAAAGCGTGATCTCGTTTTCGGTCTTGCGCACCAGTTCCAGGATCTCTTCGGCCCGTTTGCGCAGCAGCATCCCTTCTTCGGTCAGCGTGATCTTGCGCGATCCCTTGCTTCCGCGCACGAGCAGCGGCTTTCCCAGTTCCTGCTCCAGCGCCCGCAGCTGGGTGGATAAGGTCGGCTGCGAGAGATGAAGCGATTTCGCTGCAGCGGAAATGCTCTGTTCCCTTGCCACGGCCAGAAAATAGTGCAGTACTCTCAATTCCATGATGATCACTCCTCGTATGACCAGTATACCAGATTTTGTCTGTTCCGCCCAGAGACGCTGAGGCGGCTGCCGAAGCGCGTGCTCCCTGCGCTTTACTCGCTGATGCGCCGCGCGAGATCGCGCATGATGTCCGGAATGTGGATCTGCTGCGGACAGAGGGCCTGACAATGGCCGCAGCCGATGCAGGCGGAAGGCTGTTTGTCTGCCGGCAGCGCGTTCACCGCATTGCGGGCAGAAAAGCTTCCGTCGGAATAGACCATGTCGTTATACAGCCGGATGAGCTCCGGGATGTCGAGCAATCGCGGACAATGCTCGATGCAGTAACGGCAGGCCGTGCAGGGGACGCTCGTGCTCATGCGCCGGCCGATACCGGTCAATGTCTTCATCTCATCCTCATTCAGCGGCTGTTCATCGGCAAAGGTCTCGATGTTTTCCTGCAGCTGCTGCATGTCCGACATGCCTGAGAGGATCATCGTCACGCCCGGGATGCTCTGCAGGAAGCGGAATGCCCATCCGCTCATGCTTGCCCTTGTTATGTAAATCTTTACATAACAAGGGCAAGCAGCAGCTTTCCAAAGCCCCGCATGGAAAAATCACTATGCGGCAGCTTATGAAACCGGGCGAAAAGGTAACGAATATTGAGATCACCGACGCGAATATCAAAGCCTTTGACGCTATCGCAAAGAAAAACGGGCTTGATTATAACGTCAAGCGGATAGAGAACGGCAAGCCGCCGACCTACCTTGTTTCCTTTCGGGGCAAGGATATTGACGTGATGACCGAAGCATTTAGGGAGTTTTCCGCAAAGAAGCTCTCACGAGAGCAAAAGCCCTCTATCCTCAAAGCGTTAGCGTCCTTTAAGGAAGCGGCAAAGCAGCTCAACGCAAACCGCCAAAAGACAAAACACAAGGATAGGGGGATTGAGCTATGAAGCCGGAAATCAAGAAACTGCTTATCCTCAACGCCCCGTATCTGCTCTTTGTGTATCTCTTTGATAAAGTCGGACAGGCGGTGCGCCTTGCCCCCGGCGCGGATATGAGCGCAAAGCTCTTGTCTATCGGGGACGGTTTTTCCGCCGCTTTTTCAAATGCCTTTCCGAGTGTTCACCCCGCCGACCTGTTGATCGGGCTTGCGGGCGCGGTAATCGTCCGGCTTGCCGTCTACATCAAGGGCAAGAACGCGAAGAAATACCGCAAAGGCATTGAATACGGCTCTGCACGTTGGAGTGCATAATTTTAAGTGTAAAGGAAGCCTATATGGACGCACAGGAGGTTATGCACATGACTGATTATAGTAAAATTACAGCCCTTTACTCCCGCCTTTCCGTGGGCGACGAGGACAGGGACGGCGGTGAGAGTAACTCGATACAGAACCAAAAAATCTTTTTGGAGAACTACGCCAGAGGGCAGCACTTAACCAATATCCGGCACTACATTGACGATGACGAAAGCGGCAGATTTTTTGACCGTTCTGCCTACTCCCGCATGATGGACGATGTAGAGAACGGGAAAATCGGTGTCTGCATTATGAAAGACCTGACACGCTGGGGGCGTGACTATCTCCAAGTCGGCAATGCGATGGAGATATTCAGACGGAACAATGTGCGCTTTATCGCAGTCAACAACGGGATAGACAGCGAAAAGCCCGATACATTGGAGTTTGCGCCCTTTATCAACATCATGTCGGAGTGGTACGCAAAGGACATCAGCAAGAAAGTAAAGACCGG